>CAMJIC010000004.1 GCA_946405675.1 uncultured Clostridia bacterium | reverse complement strand
ATTCCATAGCATCCTCCGCGATCCGGAGGATTCGCATGCAGATCGAATAGATCAGCCTTCCATACTTTGCCTTCGTCTGAACAATCGCATCCTGGGAACGCGCCCAGTAAAGTTCAATGATACTGACATCTTCCATGATCAGCCCCTTCTGTCTCTAAAGACGAAACCACCCTCTCCCAGGTCACACAGGAAACGCTGCCAGGCATAAAACAAAAAGCCATTGCAGAAAATGTGACTGCTCCGCCTCATGCTTCCGGACATTTTCACCCCTCGCCCCCTGAAGCATAAAAAAACCGCTCTCTGTATATCATATCATACAGAAAGCAGTTTTCCGTCATTTTCTATGGTTCAGGGAACAGGCAGCGCCCCCTGAATCCATTTAACAGCAAAGCGGAAGCCAAACCCCTTTTCATGATTCAGACACGCTCGACAAATCTCCCATACTCCGCCCTGCACAGGATCTTCGCGAACCCATTTGCATAGGTATCGTCACTGGATGCCGGCACCGCGCTCAGCGAAAAGCCTGTCTTCGAAGAAAACAGCATCACACAGTCCGAACCGCCAAAGAGGAAGTATCCAAGCTCATCCCCCTTCTCGATCCGCTGCCCGACCTGTACATTTTCCGTAAAATGCACGCTGGAGACCTGTCCCTGCGCCACAGGGAGCACGGCAACCAGCCCATGCCGGTCTGTTTCAATGATCACGCATCCCCGCGTCTCATAAGACTGCCATCCCGCAAAACATGATTCCAGCACGTACTGTCCCCGCTGCGGATCCCAGGTCGTGATCCCGCCGACCGCATCCGGATCTCCGATTACATACGCCGCCAGCACCTTCCCCGATACCGGGGCATGGCACCTGTGATAATCGTCAAAATTATAGAAGGTATGGGTCAGCGTCCCGCCGTGGAACTCTCCGGCGAATTCTTTCCCCTGTTCCCCCAGCAGATCCTCCACGGAGAAAAATGCGCTTGTCTTGATCAATACACCGTGTTCATCGTACACATCCCCGGAACAGAAATATCCATTCTCATCGATCTCCCAGGTTCCCTGCGGCAGGGAGTCACCCGGCGATGCCACCACTGTATCATCTCCCCGTCCCGCCAGCGGACGGATCTTCTCCGTATCGCTCAGCTTCCGGGAGAAGAACTGATTGAAGGAATGCCAGTTGGAACTGTCCTCAAACCATCCCTGGTCCAGATGCCAGGTCGGATCCTTGTACAGATTCTGATAATATTCCTCCTTCCAGGAATCCTCCGAATCCATGTACGCCTGCAGGGCATTGTTATAGTCCTTCAGCCAATGATAAACCGGCTCCAGGAACTGCACGGACGGGCGGAAGGGCAGTTTCCCCTCCAGCTCCTCGAGGGGGCGGTCCAGCAGGTAATAAATATAGAGGCAGCTCTGGTCTGTCTTCGTCACAAAGTTCTGAAAGCACTCCTCCGGAAGATATGCCCACGGCATGACCGTCTGCGTGAAATCAATATAGTCGTAAAACATCTCCAGGCTCCGGACCGGATTCTTCTTCTCATCCGGGTTCTCCTTTGCCGCAAGCGCGATCGACTTCTCCACCATCGCCTTCAGCCCTGCATCCTGATCCAGCAAATTGATCAGCTGCCTTGTAATTTTCGTATGTTCTTTTCTTGTTTCCATAACCGGATGCACCCTCTGTCTTTCTTTGTGATTGGTTTTCCTGCGGCACACGCCCGAACAAAATAACACAAAAACAGGCAGCAGGCAAGTCACATAATTACACCGAACCTTTGTCCTTTCCTCCCCATGTTTTCTGTGCCCTTCGCTGAAAAGACTTTTCCTTCTGTAATTCCCGTTGCAATCCGTCCGAACCCATGTTATAACGCATCTATCCGAAGCAAAACCAAATCTGCAAAACCACAGCAATAGCCAAATCCGTAAAAACTGCTGCAAAACCAAATCTGCAAAAATCACAGCAATCACCAAATCTGTAACACAGGCACCTGATCAAAGCCAGATTAAACTCTGTTTCAGAACACAAATCCATGTCAATCTACATCAGCCGCCAGATTTTCCCAATCCGTATTCCAACACTCCGGCGTTTGAGCCTATGATCCTTACGCTGATGCATTTTACCGGGCAAGGCGACCTGCGGGGAATGTATCCATCTGAAGGAAACCCGTGCCACCTCCTTCGCCGGAGCGTTCTGGAAAATAACACAAGAAAGGAGGGCAAACCCATGCAGAAGCATCTGAAACGTCTGAATGGCACAGTCTCCAACGCAATCTATGAGATCGCGCTGGACGAAGACGGTGTCGGTGTCGTCGAGATCATTCTGATCCTCGTCGTTCTCATTTCTCTCGTTGTCATCTTTAAAAAGCAGGTGACACAGATCGTCAAGGATATCCTGAACAAGGCTGCAAGCGATGCCAAAGGGATCTAGTCCGACTCTGACCTCAAGGTGATATGGAATTGATTCCCGGGTCAGGGAAAGCTGTCCCCTGGCCCGGCGGACATTCATCATGAATCAGCGGCATCCGCTCTGCAATACACGTCTTTGGCACACACTTTATCAGACACATATTTCCGTCCACTGGCAAGTGAGGTGAAAAAGGATGTTCTTCAGGTACACGTACCGGAAGCGGGATCATCAAATCAACAAATACCCCATTCCGGCATCCATAACGAGTCTCATCGCAAGAAAGGAACAGGCCCCCGCCTTTCCGGAATGCGAAGGATGCCAACTCTCTCCAATCCCAAAAAAGAAATCCCATTTTTTCCCATATGAAACTGTTCAGCCTACTCAAAGAAAGGAAAGCGTACTCTCTCCAATCCGCAGGTACGGGAAAAGAAGGACATCCTTTTTCACCTCATTTCCCTCATTTTACAGGCACACCTCATTTTACAGACACGCCGCATCCTACAGGCACGCCTCATCCTACAGACTCGCCACGTCTTTCAGGCACGCCGCATCCCTCACCGTGGAAGCGGCGCTGGAGCTGCCGCTGTTCTTTGTCCTGATCGCCATCGTCCTGCAGTATGCCTGCGTCATGCGCACGGCAGCCCAATATTCCGGATCACTCACAACCACAGCACAGGAGATGGCGATCGCAGCCTATAAGGAACAGTACTCAGACGCGAACAACGTTTTACGGGCTGCGCTGTCCGATGCATGGGCAACCACGCAGGTCATCCAGACCGCCCCGGACAAAGATGCCGTCCGTTATGCAAGCTTCCTGAATTCCTCTTACCTGAAGGAAGACAGCATGATCAAGCTGGTGCTCTCCTATCAGCCAAAGCCAAAATACACACCGCTTTCTCTTCCGATCACCTTTTTCGTGCAAAAGGCGGCTGTCCGGGGGTGGATCGGAAGGAGCGGGCGGTCAGGAAGGGACCGGCAGCGGGAATCCGAAAACAGCGAAAGCCATACCGTCTATGTCACAGAGCATGGGAGCGTTTTCCACACAAACCCCGGCTGCTCCCATCTGAAGGTAACCATCATTCCTGTCACAAAGGATCAGCTGAAAGACGCACGCAACACCAGCGGCTGCAAGTACAAGAAGTGTCCTTACTGCGGCGGCCAACAGTCCGATCAGTATTACGTAGATCCCTATGGGAGCTGTTTTCATACCAGTGTCAGCTGCTCCGCGCTGAAACGGACGGTCCATGAACGCGACAGGGCCGATTGCGGGCATCTGCACGAATGCAAGGACTGCAGAAAAGCACGGTATGCCGATTGAAAACCGCTATCACCAAAGCCACCGCCAATGAGGCTGCACCTGTAAGCCAGCTATAAACGAAGCAAAATAGTAACTGTTCAGAACCTGTTCTGAACAGTTACGCATCGGGCGATGCTTCGCATCCTGAATCGCCCGATGCCACTTAATCTACACTTTCATACGCCCTCAGCAGCAAGTGCTTCGGGCTGTCCTGAACAGTTACGCAAAATATGCGTTTATAGATATGCACTTACAGAGGAGATGTGAAGGAGAATGACCATGATGAAGCTTCTGGCACTGCCGCTGACAGCCGGATTCGTTTGCATTCTGTCCGTAAGCGACTGCCGCACAAAGACCATACCGGCATGGGCCGCGCCTATATTCGGTGCCTGCATGCTCTTGCTTCATCTTCTCTTTTCCGGCCTGACGCTTATGCAGTTTCTCACAGGCCTCATCCCGGGAGGGATCCTTCTCCTGCTGTCATTTCTCTTTCATTCTCAGATCGGATCCGGAGACGGGGCTGTCGTCCTTGCCTGCGGAGTTGCCCTGGGATTTGAAAATACATTCGCAGCCCTGACCTGTGCGCTCGTCCTGTGTGCGTTTTTCTGCACGGTCCTCCTGATCCTGAAAAAAAAGCGCCGCTCCGACACGCTGCCGTTTCTTCCTTTCCTTGCGGCCTCACACCTGATCCTCACAGTCACACATCTTGTTTCCTGTATCATGGAGTGAATACTGCTGATCAAACAACATGAAGGAGCCTTACCCATGATTCCATCCATCTGCAACGCCTGTCACACCAGAGGCAGGAGTAAAGCCAGCTTTACGGTAGAGGCTTCACTCCTGATGACCATAATCCTCCCTGTTCTTCTTGCACTCATCTATTATGGCTTCTTCCTGCATGACAAAGGAGTCCTGAACGGAGTCTCCCAGCTGATCACTGCCCAGGCGGATCTTAATAACTGGAAGAAGGGCGAAAACAACAGGCTGGGGAAACAGGCCAAACATCTTGAGGGCATGGCCGGACCGTCCAAAAACATCTCTTCCTCCGTAACGGTCTCTGAGCAAAAGGCGGAGGTACACTACCAGGCTTCCCTGCCGCTGCCCGGCCTGCTTCCATCCCTGTTTGGGAAGAACCCGCTCGACACAGGCGCAGGCGCGCAGCGGACACTTCTGCACCCGGCAGACCTGATCCGCAAGATCCGGGGACTGGAATATGTCAGTGCCCTGCTGAAGGGATCAAAGCATTGAGGGAGACAGACTCATGCAAAAAGAAATCATCCGGGAGCTTGACCATACCTACCTGGTTCCGGAAGACATTCAAATCGACGAAACCGAATATATGCTTCAGATGGCTTTGCGGGGAAGGCTTCCCGGGATTCTGCCGCTCAGCATCACCGGAAAAGACGGGAAAAGGTTCCTCCGGGCTGACGTGACCGCATGTACCAGTATCGCCTCACGTTACAAAAACGTAACGCTCACAGGAAGCGACCTCAGGAAGATCCTATCCTCTGTCCGGGATACCGCGCAGAAAATGCCGGGGCTCCTCATGACCGCGCAGGATCTTCTGCTGGATCCGGAGTGCATTTTCCTGGGCCCCGGAGGTGACGAAGTTCTTCTGTGCTACATCCCGCATCTGTCCGGCTCCGAACCCTGCACCATCCGGATCCTTTCCGAATTCATCCTGAAGCATGTGGACCATTCTGATCAGGCCGCTGCCGGCCTGGCCTACGACCTCTACGAGCAGGTATCGGCGGAATCCTTTCTTCTGCCGGATCTCCTTTCGGAGCTGCTCATTCGTTACGGCCCGGACGCGGAGCCATCCACAGGTACAGGTACGCAGAATTCGGGAGAAACCTCCTGGCAATCCTGGCAAAACCGCTCACCTGACAATCCTTCGTCATATGCTCCGGGCTCCAATCCCCCTGCAAATTCCCGGCCACGTTCTGCAAAAGAAGCCAGAGCCGGTACCAGAGCAGGCGGATCACCAGGGTCATTTCACCAGGACGCCTTCAGCCGCAATAGTGCCAAAGCCGCGGATACTGCATCGCGCGATCCATACTCCCCGTCCGGTGACGAAGGCTTCTATGCAGGCGGGGCAGACTTTGCGGAGTTTTCCATGGCAAAAATGAAAAGGCTCCCTTCGCCGCGGAAAAAGAAAAACGCACTCCATCACCTGATCCCTGCACTCATCATCCTTCCTTCCGCATGCATCCTCATTTTTCTGTTCCAGATGGATCTGACACAGATCCTTGGCATGGGGTTCCTGTGCATCGCCCTGATCTGGATCATTCATGTATCACTCGAGAAACGGGCAAATGAAAGGAGAAATATCTGGTATGATGAGGATCCGGACGCGCAGAGTGATGACCAGTTTTACCAGGCGCTCAGGAAGGAACTCTATGATGACAGCAGTCCAAAATCATATTCCGGCAGCCCGGACCAGGAACGCTTCTCCCGGGAGAACACACCGGAAGACCGGACAACACTGCTTCGCAGTACCTGTCCTGTCCTTGTCAGTCTTCAGAAGGACCGCAGTCCGGATCTTCCCCTTGACCGGGATCATCTGATCCTGGGAAAAAGCCGCTCGCTGTGTGACATCATTCTGCCCGGTGACACCATCAGCCGTAAGCACGCCAGGATCGAACACCGGACAGACGGGTATTACGTCACAGACCTATTTTCCACCAACGGCACCTTCCTCGATGGGCACCGGCTGGAAAGCGGCCAGGCTGTCATGCTGAAGGACAGCGCCCAGCTGACGATCGCCTCACTGCATTTCCGGGTCAGTATCCCCTGAAAGGATAGCCTCGCCCCATTGGGGTAAAGATACTTTCGGAAAACAAGAATAGACAAGAGTAGAAATAGAAAAGAGAGTTCACCTTTGTGGTATAAAAGTTTTTGCACAAAAACAAACCTGAAAGGAAGAACTCTCTTATGGACAGTATAAAACAGTTTCTTGAAAAAGACACCCCCGAAGTTTACAGACTGTATGACAGGATACTGGAAGGAACAGGCGATCTGAATGACCTGATAAAAGATGTCAGAGACCGGTTGCTCCAGCTTGGGCTACATATGATTGAGGAATTGCTGGAGCAGACAGATCGTGAGCTGAGGGATCTGCCGGGCAGGAGCACCAGGTACCATGTTGAGAGAAAAAATCAGCAGAAGGAACTGCTCTGTTCCATGGGAGTGCTGCACTTCAGGAGAACCGGCTACAAAGATCTGGAGACGGGGAAATACGTATGCCTGCTTGATCGTCTGCTGGGGATCGGGAGGCATGATCGGGTGACAACCGAATGTATAGCCCGGATACTGGAAGAAGCTTTGGAAAGCAGCTATGCAAAAGGTGGGCGGGCGGCCAGTCCAAAGGACAAGATCACAAAGCAGGCAGTCAAGGAATGGGTGCATGGCCTGGACTTCAGCGAACCGGTAAAAGAGCAAAAGGAAAAGAAGAAACTCCGGTACCTGCATATCGTAGCGGACGAGGACCATGTGGTGGCACAGTTCCATCAGAGAAAAGGAGATCTGGAGAAGGACGAAAACGGGAACAAAAACAACACGATCCTCTCAAAACTGATCGTGCTGTATGAAGATATATACGATGAAGCCAGTGAGAAACAGCAGGCAAAGGGGAAACACCGTTACCGCCTGATAGGGAAGCATGTATTCAGCGGGACACATAAAGGCAGCCTGGAGAATGAATACTTCTGGCAGGAAGTGGCGGACTATATCGAAAAGACATATGACACCGATGAGCTGGAGAGGATCTACATTGCCGGTGACGGAGCCCAATGGATCAAAGCCGGGACACAGATCCTGATCAAAAGCAGATTCGTTCTGGACCGGTTCCACATGATGAAGTATGTCAACGAATCGGTGGCCCACCTGGAGGATAGTGCAGATGATGCGAAAAGTGAGATCTGGGAAGCACTGAACGCAGGAAACCGGAAGGAACTGGGAAACATCTATGGAAGGATACTTGCGGCGACAGAAAGCGAAAGCAAGGCAGAAGCAGTAAAGAAGGCATACCGTTACTTCATAAACCAGTGGGATGGGATCATGACACGGGTTGAAGAAAGGGGAGGCTGTTGGAAGTGCTGCGCGGAGGGACAGGTCAGCCATATCCTGAGTGCAAGGATGAGCAGCCGTCCGATGGGCTGGAGCGAGAAGGGATGCGACCAGATGTCCCATTTGCGGGCATACCGCGAGAATGACGGGAAGGTGATGGATCTTCTTCGGTATAAGGAGAAGCAGGAAAAGAAGAAAAGAGGCAGGGAAGAACAGGAAGAGAAGGATAGGATGATCCGGGAGTACCGGAGAAACCGGTCCGGGGCATACGAGGATGTAAAAGAGCTGCAGATTCCCGGAATCAGCCTGAAGAACATGAAGTGGATGAGGGATTTTCTGGAGAATGCAATATAAAGTAGAATGAGGTGCCTGCCTTGTGCCCGTCCCGCGAAGACCATAAAAGGACAAAGCTATCCGCCCCGTCCATTACAAGGCAGGCGCGGAGAAAGGAATCAAAAACGGACGCCATCCTTGACAGCATGGGAAAGCAGCGCTGGAGGAGCCGTACCGACGGCAAAGGACTCAGGAACAACCTTTCCCAGAGCGAGCCGGCGGAGAAGCCAGCGTAGCGCTGCTTCCCTACGCTGTCAAGGACAGGGCCGGCTCCGGCGGAGCCGGTGGCTGGGATAAAAACCTCAGGCTTTGGATCTTGGAACAACCTCTGAGGGAAATCAAAGGCAGAAACAGCCACCTGCTTTTTCAGAGGCAGAAGGTTCAGGAAGGGCGAACCCATCGGCGTCCCCGGCGTATCATGGGAAGGCAGACGGTGGGAAGAAGAAAGAAACCTGCTTCCCCGTCGGCAAGACGCAGGAACGCCGGGGACCAAGGAAGTCAAAGAAGACCGTGGAATACCGGAGCGACCAGAGGGAGTGAGGATATGCCGCGAAAGCTTCTTGGCTTCCGCAGAGCGTGAGGAAGTCCCGGAGAAAGGAATCAACGTGGACTCTCTGCGAAGCAGTGAGTCCAGATACAGATCCAGGAGGATGAAAGATGTGATGAGTGCATCGACGCCGACGATGAGCCTCTGTATGCTGCGGAAGATGGAGCTCTTCGTCGGCGACATCCAGGAATAGAAAAGCAAGACCAGAGGTGCTATAATCACATCAGCAAATCTGATCACATCCAAAGGTGGAACCCTCAATGGTCCCTTTCTACGCTTACTATTCCGAAAGTGCTTTTACCCTATCCCTCGCCCCTGAAAAATTGAACAGAACCTGCCTCCATAGTAAAATAATCGTAACTGTTCAGGAACAAGGTTCTGAACAATTGCGATTCGTCAGCGAAAGGAGGCTGGAAGGATGGAGGAAGAAATGGAATTAAGGACAATCGCGGATCTTATGAGAGAAAGAGATCGATTGAATGACATTCTCGAAATGTTACAGGCCGGAGATGTCCAGAAAGCAATAGAGAAGATTACCAGAGACATCAAGACGATTACCGAAGCACTGGAAAGCAAATAAAACCCGCAGGAAATCTGTCGCAATTGCATCCCTGCAAGCGCACAGGGTTCCGCAAACAGGAAGCGTTCACACAAAAAAGAGCCGGGTGCCACGCAAGCGTGGCACCCGTTCTGAATTTCAGGGTTTCCTGCAATTGCTTCTCTGTTCTTGTTCGTTCACCAATCCCCCCAGGCGGGCGGAGGATCTTCGCCCTTACAAAGACCGCATCCGCCTTAACCGCCTGACCAAGCTCCAGAATACTCATCGATGATCTGGAAACGCCTGATACTCAATCAAATATATTACTCCTCTGCGCCGCCAATCAGTTTCCAGATCAGCGCTGCAACTACTCCGCCGATCATCGGGCCTACGATGAACACCCATACAACCTTCAGGCTGTCACCGCCCAGCAGCAGCGCCGGTCCGAAGGAACGGGCCGGGTTCACGCTGGTTCCGGTAAAATAAATCCCGAACAGGTGCACCAGTGTCAGCGATCCGCCGATCACCAGCCCTGCAACATGGCTGTTCTCGATCTTGGAGGTTGCCCCAAGCACTGCAAGAACAAAGATGCAGGTCAGAATGATCTCGACGATCAACGATTTCGCAACGCTGCCATCATACAGTCCGTTGCAGCCAAGCCCAAGCTCCGTACCAATCAGGCCACGAAGGACGGCTGCTCCGCAGATTGCACCGAGGAACTGCGCTGCGATGTAACCAATGAAGTCTGTCACAGTCATACCGCCGTTCAGAAGAACACCGACAGAAACCGCCGGATTGATGTGGCAGCCGGACACATTACCGATGGAGTATGCCATCGCCACAATGACCAATCCAAACGCGAGCGCGGTCAGGATATACGACGCATTTGCTTCCGCGCTGCACCCAGTCACCGCAGCAACGCCGCAGGCAACCAGGACCAGAACAAATGTGCCGATAAATTCCGCAAGATATTTTCTCACCCCTTCTGTCATTCATTTACCTCCCTTTCCAAATAACAGTAGAACTGCTGCTCCTTCTTAAACCCGCCCTGATCATGAAACCGGCCCGGACTTCGATCACGATTGGGAGCATGACCTCTGTCCTGAATCCGCAAGGCTGAAAGCAGAATGCCTGTCACCCAAAACCCTTTCACACATTGAAATGCACTCGTCTGCATTCGAATCTGTGTATAAAAATACATTCCGCCTTCCGCCTGCTTCCTTCACAGAAACAGGATTAAGACGTATACTATTTTACACGTTTCTTTTCCTCTTGGGAATAGGTTCAGAGATGTTCCGGAGGATATTTTTTGCAGAGGATTATAAGGAGCTGTTCAGAAATAACTTGTACATATGACGCAGGACAAACGTTCATATGCAAGGAGGAAAACGCAGCCGTAGCGGGCTACGGCGAGGCTTTCCAACGCAGCAGATGAGCGTTTGGACAAGTCAGATGTACAAGTTATTCTGTAACAGATCCTAAGTCACACCCCCGCCAGCGGGCGGCCTGTGAGTGCGCCCGCTGGCGGGGGTGTGACTTGTAACTCCAAGGGCGAAACATGTAACGGAGGAATCGTACCCATGGATCTGGCTGGGCAAAAGGATCATTTTCGCAGGATCGTCGCATCAAAGCGGCGGGAGTATCTTACATGCGCCCCCCATCGGCTTTCTCAGATGAGCAGCCGGATCGTTTCCCGGATTCTGGAGCTCGACCTGTACCGCAGCGCGGAGGTTGTCTTTGCCTACATGGACCTCCCCGGGGAAGTCCAGACCCGGGCGCTGATCGAGCGATGCCTGAGCGATGGAAAAAAAACTGCGCTCCCCCGGGTGGAGGGGAAGCGCATGCATTTCTATGGAATAGATTCCTTCGACCATGTCCACGCCAGCCGGTCGAAGTACCATATCCCGGAACCGGATCCGGAACTGTGCCCGTGCATGGATTCAGAGGCATCGCATGCGCTCATCCTCATGCCGGGCGTCGCGTTTGACCGGTTCTTAAACCGGATCGGATATGGCGGCGGGTATTATGACCGCTACCTGCAGCTGCATCCCGCGCGTACAGTCATTGCCGCCGCATTCCATTTTCAGGTCTTTGACAGCCTTCCCCACGAAGACACAGACATCCGCCCGCAGCTCCTGGTAACAGACCGCGAAACGATATGGTGAATGTAACCCGGCCGCATCGCATGATACCCGCGAACGAATTCTGTTTCCCTTTGAAGGACTTCACAGCGGCATATGCGGTTAACCGCTGTCAGTCCGCTTTAAAACAGCCCAGGATCTCATCCCTGTCCGCTTCCGTCAGCTTGCCCGGTATCCATCCAAGCTTCATATTATCGCCATCGTACCGCGGGATCAGGTGGATGTGGAAATGGGGCACCGTCTGCCCGGCACTCTCACCATTGTTCTGAACCACATTCAGCCCCGATGCATGCAGTCCGCCTGTAAGCTTCGGCGCAAGCTTCTTCGCGACGACCGCTGCACGCTGGAGCAGTTCCGCCGGAATCTCAAACAGATTCGCGTAATGCTCCTTCGGCAGGATCAGGCAATGCCCCTTTGATGCCGGATTCACGTCAAGGATCACGCGGAATCCCTCATCCTCGTACAGTGTCGCAGCCGGGATTTCCCCGCCTGCAATCTTACAGAAGATACAATTACAGTCTTTCATCTCTATTATCCTCCTTGGTTTTCTTTGATCCACTGCTGCAGCTCCCGCTGCAAAATGGTCAGGACTGGTAACTGCTCAGAACCTGTTCTGGACAATTACGCATCGGACGATGCTTCAAATCCTGAATTGCCCGATGCCACTTCCTTACACTTTCATATGCCCTCCGCAGCAAGTGCTTCAGGCTGTCTACCATGCCTGCTTCATTTCACTCCGGCGCGGATGGTACAGCGCGATCCCCAGCAGGAAGCCTGCTGCCATCCCGCCCATATGCGCACTCTGGTCGACGCCCCGGTCAACAATCCCCTGCATGATCATGAGCACGACCATCATCCCAAGCCTGCGCATGCCGTCCCTTCCAAAGTTTTTCCGGTTCCGGATCACAATATAGAAAAATGCGCCCATCACGGCAAAGATCGCCCCCGACGCCCCGGCGGAAACCTTATAGGTTCCGCGCTCGATGCTCATCACATACGACAGCACGTTTCCGCCCAGTCCGCCGGCCAGATAAATGGCCAGAAATCGAATGGGACCGACAATTGTCTCCAGGATATCCCCGAGGAAGAACAGGCTGAACATATTATACGCCAGATGTTCAAATCCGAAGTGCAGGAACATCGCGCTCAGCAGCCGCCAGTACTCCCCATCCCGGACCATCGGTGTATACATTGCACCATGCCGGACCATAAACTCCGCGCTGTATGTATCCCCAAGCACCTCAAGCACAGCAAATATGACAATGTTGAGGAGCACCAGGATGAGGGTGACCTTGCGCCTGCTTTTCATAAATTCCACAAAGTTGTTCATGTTATTAACGGCTCGTCTGTTACGCCTCAGGTTTCACCAGTCCCGCATAGGCAAGGACTTCCGCTTCCGTCGCCTCCCGGAAGTTAAAATGTTCATCCTCCGGTTCAATCTCAAGATAAATGACCCAGTCTCCTGCCTGGACTGCGCAGCATGTAGCCCCCATACGGTAGTTCCCATACTTGTATGCCTTTGATCCATAATACACAGGAGTCCCGTCCGGAAGAGCAGCCTGGATGACATCTGTCTTCGTCACCTCGGAATAATCCGCATTTCCCTCCATAAAGGAAACATCCAGTTTTTTTGCCACGGTCTCCGGCGCTGTTTCCCCGCAATACATGGAGTACCTGAGGGAATAGGTCATCCTGTCGTTATCAAATGCGATATAGTTCCTTGCCGCATAAGACGGCGCAAGACCATCCGGAGGAAGAATCGTCGCCTCTTTCACATTGCCGCTGAAATCCGCAAAGACCGCATGGTAGCTTCCGTCCGGATTCTCAGTCAGAACCTCCTCCGTCTCATCGGTCCCGTCAGATCCGCCAATGTCAGATCCGCCGATATCCGTACCGCCGGTTCCATCCGTTCCGGTTCCGCCTCCTATGGGCTGTCCGTCCGTACCTGTCCCGGTTCCATTTCCGCCCGTCAGGAGAGAGCCGATCAGTTCATCCGGATCATACACCTGGCTTGATCCTCCCGCCACGAGAGCTTCCTCAGGCACTGTCACATCGAGGGGCTGATTGAAGGTGAAGGAACAGTCCATATTCAGCGCGCTTACATCGATATTGGCGCTCACATCCCCTGTTCCGCCCATCATGGATGAGACAATGAGGCTGCCGGCCGCAGACAGATCGCTTCCTCCCAGATCGATATACGCCTGGACCGGAAGGCAGGTCTTTGCGTCAAACTCCGACTCCATGCGTATCCTGATTCCGCCCAGAACCTGGCTCAGGATCTCCCGGGACGCATCATCCACGATACCGCCTGAAGATGCCGCCAGATCCGTTATGATCGGAAGGATGTCCTCCCCCGACAGATCCGCGGTAACCTGATAACACTCCTCTCCGTTTACCATGATGGTATCCGGAGACAGCTTCACCATGTTCATAAGCTGATCCTGATACTTCTGCGTGATCTGCGCGAGGGCCGCAGGATCCACTGAGCTGCCATTCATGGTGAGGCTGCCCAGCGTAGACGTGTCCCCGGCAAGCATGGAGCGCACTGCTTTCTTTACCTCTGAAAGCTGCCCGGCATCCAATGACTGCGCCTCCCATGCCAGGCCTTCCGCTCCATCATAGGTGCCAAGCCAGGCATCAGCAGAGCCATCCTCATTTTCCAGGATATACATCTCCATGCTGCCGTCCGTTCCCTGCCCCATGGCTTCGCCTTTGTAGTTTGCCTCAAACTGCGCCTGAAACGGCTCCATGGCAATCTGAGTTTCCGCAGACACATTGCCGATCAGCGGGATATTCATCGATGCGCCGCTGTCTCCTGCCTGCGTCATACGCAGGTTCAGGGAAGCATCCCCATGCAGATCCATCGTCAGGGAGCCGGCCTCTGAAAGCGCCGCCATCGACCGTTCGCTCAGCTCCTGAACCGTCATCGGGGCATCAAACCCTGAAAGCATCCATACCGCAGCCGCACCTGCTGCAACCGTAACAACAATTCGCCTCTTCATCCTGTACACCTCCTTTTATACATTGGTTTCCGCCTCCCTGCTCTCACTCATGAATGGCTCACATCGATGATATTCCGCCACCCTGCAATGCTGACCGGTTCAAACCTGCGCTTCAGTTCTTTTACCATCAGATCCTTATCCGCATTCTCAATATACACGTCGTACCGTCCCTTGTAGCTGCCGAATGTCACGGTATTTTTCGCTCCTACGATCTCCTGAAGCCGGGCGAGCATCCGTTCCTTTGTCGCCTGAGCAGGGAAAATGCGAATGCACATGTATCCTTCCGGAACCATTCTCTCATCGACATGGATCCGTACATTCCCGGACCAGGAAGCTGCATAGAGCTTTTCAAGCATCCTCTCGACCTTTCTGCACTCATCCAGAACAAAGAAATAAATCGTCTTATTCATATAAGACATATCGGTCAGACGCGGCGCGAAATTCCTGTCCGGCGAGATCCGTTTCCTGTAAAACACCTTGCGGATCTCCTCATTTTTCATCTCACCGTACCGATAGATCAGCACGATCGCCGCCCAGGCTGTCACTACACCGATGGTGCCGGTCAGGCCACCAAACCGGAAATAGTCCTTAAATCGATATCCCGCAACCTGAACCATCGTGATCGTGGTGGTTGCGACAGGCGTTGCCATGGCGAGATTCGCTCCCATGACACAGGCGATCGCAACGGCAGTAGGATTCACTCCGGCGGCGACTGCCATCGGAATCCCCACGGAAGCCAGCATGGATACCAGAGAGCCATTGGACATAAACATGGACAGAAGCCATCCGGCCAGTAAAAACAGCGCAACCATAAACTTGCCGTTCATGGCCACGTCGCCGAAAAGCTTCAGCAGCCAGTCCATTACCACATCACCGGCCCCGGACTTGACAAAGCCATCCGCAACCGCCAGGGCAGCCCCAAGGGTAAGGATCGCGGACCACATCATATTCTGAAGTTCCTTTTTCCCATCCACGCATTTCAGCAGGACAACGATCGCGGCTCCCGTGACGGCAACCAGCCCCAGATCCCAGTTGAACGGGCGGACGATAAAGCAGAATACGGATACAGCAAAAACCGTCAGGGAGATCACCGCGTTTTTCATACTGAAATCCGGCCCCTCGATGATCTTTCCTTTTGTCTCAATCTCTTCAAAGTCAAACCACTTCACGGACAGGTCATAGAGGAACAGCCAGTAGCACAGCGCCACCACGCCCAGGACACTCAGGGCCACCGGAGCCGTAGTAAAGAAGGAAAACTGCTTCTGTCCCGTGATCTCCAGCACCTCATTCGCCAGAAGCGGCGCGGTGCTGCCGGCCAGTGTTCCCGTCCCTCCGATCAGGCCGCCGACCGCAAGCGGAAGATAAAGATGTTTTTTGGTGATCTTGCCCTTCGAGGAACGGGCCAAAGACGCAATGAACGGCATGAACATTACGACGAGCGCGGAATTGTTCGTAAACATGGATATGATGCCCGCTGACAGGAGGACGGCAGTTCCGAACAGCTTCTCACCGCCCCTGCTTAATTTTTGCAGAACATGCTCAAACCGTAGTATGACACCGCTGTCGATGATGCCGTTGATAATGATGACCATGCCGGCAGTCAGCAGCACAGGGGTACTTCCGAAGTTGGAAAACGCATCCTTAAATGGCAGGATATTGAAATACACCATTGCCAGCATGCCAAGCAGCGTAACCAGCGCTACCGGAAACCTGTCGACGATGTACATCACGCACATTACACCGATGATGATGAGAGTAAGTGTTGCTTTACTCATAGCCAGTCCCCCTCCTTCCTTCTCCCACAGTCCGCAAAGAACCCGCCGGCCGCAGCCGCTCCAGGCCTCAGGCTTGAACGAATGCAAACCGATTTGTTTTTGTTCGCATAAGTCTTTTATACCACATTGGCACATGCCTTTTCCACAAAGAATCTCAATGCACTGCAAGTCGCAGCCTGGCAGGGTGTAACTTGTAGCCGGCCGGAAGATTGCACAAAATGCTTCTCACTGGTAAGATAGGGAAGAAGCAGGTACCGTTCACTGTCCAGTACAGGCTCTGAACAGCCACCAGGTACCAAAAGAGTGAATCCAGGAAAGGGGAATCCGTGAAAAAGATTACAACCGTAAAAGAACTTGAGAAAAAGCTTGCTGTCATGCGGAAGGCGCAGGAGAGATTTGCCTCGTTCTCCCAGGAGCAGGTGGATCAGATTTTCTTTGAAGCAGCCATGGCTGCGAACAAAGCAAGGATCCCGCTCGCGAAGATGGCGGTGGAAGAGACTGGCATGGGTGTTGCTGAGGATAAGGTGATCAAGAATCACTTTGCAGCCGAGTACATTTACAATGCTTACCGCAACACAAAAACGTGCGGTGTGATCGAGGAGGATGCTGTGGCGGGGATCCGGAAGGTCGCGGAGCCGATCGGTGTGATCGCCGCGGTTATCCCGACGACGAACCCGACCTCTACCGCGATCTTCAAGACGCTTCTGTGCCTGAAGACAAGGAACGCGATCATCATCAGCCCGCATCCCCGGGCCAAGGGCTGCACCATCGAAGCTGCGCGTATCGTCTATGAGGCGGCGGTGAAGGCCGGCGCTCCGGAGGATATCATCGGCTGGATCGATGAGCCTTCCCTTGACATGACCAATCTTGTCATGCGTGACTGCGACTGCATCCTGGCAACCGGCGGCCCGGGCATGGTCCATGCGGCTTATTCCTCCGGAAAGCCGGCACTTGGCGTCGGCGCGGGCAATACGCCTGCGATCATTGACAGTTCCGCGGATGTGCGCATGGCCGTCAACTCCATCATCCACTCCAAGACATTTGACAATGGCATGATCTGCGCCTCCGAGCAGTCCGTGACCGTCCTGGAGGATGTCTATGAGGAAGCAAAGAAGGAATTCCAGGCACGCGGCTGTTATTTCCTGAACGAGAAAGAAACCAAAAAGGTCGGGAAGACTGTCATCATCAATGGCGCAGTCAACGCGAAGATCGTCGGCCAGACCGCATACACCATCGCGCAGATGGCCGGAGTAGAGGTTCCGAAGAATACGAAGATCCTGATCGGTGAAGTGACCAGCACCAAGGTCTCCGAACCCTTTGCCCATGAGAAGCTCTCTCCTGTCCTTGCCATGTATAAAGCCCAGACCTTTGAGCAGGCGCTGGACATCGCGGAGGCGCTGGTGATGGAGGGCGGCCCCGGTCATACCTCTTCCCTTTTCATCAACCCGGACGAAAAGGAGAAGATCGCCGTGCATGCAGAGCGCATGAAGACCTGCCGCATTGTCATCAATATGCCCTCCTCACAGGGCGGCATCGGCGACATCTACAACTTCCGGCTCCTCCCCTCCCTGACCCTGGGCTGCGGCTCCTGGGGCGGCAATTCCATCTCCCACAATGTCGGCGCGATGGATCTTCTGAATATCAAGACGGTCGTTGAGAGGAGAGAGAATATGCTGTGGCTGAGAGTTCCCGAAAAAGTATATTTCAAGAGAGGCTGCATGAGCACCGCGCTGGATGAGCTCGGGACCATCATGCACAAGAAAAAATGCTTCATCGTCACCGATACCTTCCTGTATCAGAACGGTTACGTGAAGCCCATCGAGGACAAGCTCGACCAGATGGGCATCCGCCATGCCTGCTTCTATGATGTGGCGCCGGATCCGACACTCCAGTGCGCCCAGGAAGGCGTCAAGCAGATGGAGCTGTTCGGACCTGACGTGATCATCGCCCTTGGCGGAGGCTCCGCGATGGATGCCGCGAAGATCATGTGGGTGATGTACGAGCACCCGGATGTGAATTTCGCAGATATGGCCATGGACTTCATGGACATCCGCAAGCGGATTTACGTGTACCCGGAGATGGGCAAAAAGGCATACTTTGTAGCCATCCCCACCTCGGCCGGCACCGGCTCGGAGGTGACCCCCTTTGCCATCATCACGGATGCCGCGACAGGCACCAAATGGCCGCTGGCGGATTATCAGCTGCTGCCCAACATGGCGATCGTGGATTCTGACAATATGATGAATCAGCCAAAGGGCCTGACCTCCGCATCCGGAATTGACGTCATGACCCATGCGCTGGAGGCATATGTCTCGGTTATGGCTTCGGATATGACGGACGGCCTTGCGCTGAAGGCTACGCAGCTGGTATTTGATTACCTGCCTTCCGCTTATGAGAACGGAGCGAAGGATCCTGCCGCAAGGGACCACATGGCGCTGGCGGCAACACTGGCGGGCGAGGCCTTCGCGAATGCATTCCTCGGGCTGAACCACAGCATGGCGCATAAGCTTGGGGCGTACCATCACATTCCCCATGGAGTTGCCAATGCGCTGATCCTGACGTATGTCATGCGCTATAACGCGAACCCCGTTCCCACAAAGATGGGCACCTTCCCCCAGTATCAGTACCCCCACGCGCTGGAGCGTTACTGCGAGGTCGCGCGCTATAACAACATCGTCGGAAAGAATGACGAAGAGACCTTTGACCTCCTCATTGAGAAGATCGAGCAGCTGAAAAAGACCATCGGCATTCCATCTTCGATCCAGGAATTCGGCATCAAGGAAGAGGACTTCCTCGCCACCCTTGATGAGATGGTGGAAAATGCATTTAACGATCAGTGCACCGGCGCGAATCCGCGGTACCCGCTGATGAGCGAGATCAAGGAGCTGTACCTGCTTGCGTTCTACGGGAAAGACACCAAAGAGGCCGCGAAGATCTGAGCACAGACTGGCTGACCGTAAATAATGCCTGTAACTGTTCAGAACCTGTTCTGAACAGTTACAAATGCTTTTCATTTGCCTGATCATCATCGATACGATATATGGAGGAATGCAAATATGGCTGAGAGAATCATCCTTGAAGAAAAAGCGAATAAAACGATCTACCGCGAAGGGAACCTGATCATCAAAGAACATGTCCCCTCCCATCCAAAGGAGAATGTATTCAACGAAGCGTATATCCACGCATGCATCGAAGCCTGCGGGCTTCCGATCCCGAAGATCATTTCCGTCACCCCGTCAAACGGTGGGTGGGCTCTGACCATGGAGTATGTGGAGGGGAAGACTCTCGAGCAGCTGCTCCGGGAGGATCCCTCCCGCGCTGAGGAATATCTTGGAAAGCTGGTCGACATCCAGCTTGAGATCGGAAGCCACCGGGTGACACGGCTGCGCAATACCCGCTATAAGATGGAGGAGGTCATCAAAAAACTGACCGACATCGATGCATCGACCCGCTACGAACTGCTGCAGCGCCTCCACGGCATGGCGAACCACACAAAGCTGTGCCATGGGGACCTGGTACCGTCGAATATCATTATCCGTGAGGACGGAAGCTACTGCGTGCTTGACTGGGCACATGCCACCTCCGGGAACGCAGGGGCCGAGGCCGCGATCACCTATATGCGCTTCTCCCTGGAGCATCCGGAATATGCTGACATGTACCTGCACATTTTCTGTGAAAAAGCAGACATGGCGATCCAGTATGTCCAGAAATGGATGCCCATCGTCGCTGCCGCGCAGCTGTCCAAGCATAAAGAGTCGGAGAAGGATCTGCTGATGAAGTGGATCAGCGTGGCGGAATATCAATAATAAGCTGCCCCTGAACCCTTGCCAGGACCAAAAAGCATGGGCCGGAAGACCCCCGGCCCATGTTTTTTATCCCCTCTCACGCAAAAGATCCGCCCACTCAGCGCTTCCAGCCATTTTCAGATCCTCCGGCTTCAGCTTCAGCTGGCATCCGATCTTCCCCGCGCTGACGAACATATCCGGCAGCCCCTCGGCAGACTGATCAATCCGGACCGGATAAGCCCTCTTCATCCCGATCGCAGTGCAGCCTCCCCGGACATATCCCGTCACATCCTTGATCTCCTTCACATGGATCATCTCCACGCTCTTCGCCCCGACACTGCGGGCAGCCTTCTTCAGGTCAAGCTCCTCATCGATCGGGATCACAAACACATAATATTCCGCCCCGCTCCCGGAAGCCGCCTTCCCCGCCCCGCGGCAGACCAGCGTCTTGTAGACCATTCTGTGATCAAGCCCCAGCATGTCCGCAACCTTTCCGCCGTCCTCAAACTCATCACATTCATAAGACTGCATCTCGTACGGAATCGCCATCTTCTCCAGAATGCGCATCGCGTTGGTTTTCAGCTCCTGCTTCTTCTTCGCCATCATTTCCTCCATCCGGAATCTGCTGCCTTTGTTACAAGTCACAACCCTGCCAGCGGGCCGACCCGTTGGCAGGGGTATCACCTATCATGAAGGAAATCATATCACATGCGGTTTTTTGCGAAAAGTATTCCATTAAAAGCCGTTTTATGATAGAAATAAAGTATTGCAAATGATGCGTTAATTTTTTGGCATCTTTCGTCTGAACATGTTGTGAGGGCAGCCTGATGCCAGGCCTTAAGATCGGTAAACATTCACTTTGAGCATTTTGCTTGTCTTTATTCTACGATCTTACAGGTTCTTAACAGAACTTTCATTTTGCACGTACCTACCAATTTCCAACCAAAGGAGGTCTTATTATGGGTGGATTGAACTCCGCCGCTGTCGCCCAGATCAAGGAGATCTGTGCCCGGTACAAGGACGAGAAGACGCCGCTGATGATGATCCTCAGCGACATCCAGAACGAGTATGGGTATATCCCGCTCGAGGTTCAGGAACTTGTGTCACAGGAGACCGGGATCTCTGTTGCTGAGATCTACGGTGTCGTCACCTTCTACTCCTTCTTCTCTCTTACGCCAAAGGGGAAATATGTCATCGGCTGCTGCCTTGGCACCGCATGCTACGTCAAGGGTGCCCAGAACGTCATTGACAGGTTCTCCGAAGAACTGAAGATCAAGCCCGGCGAAACAACGCCGGATGGCATGTTCACGCTCGACGCGCTTCGCTGCATCGGTGCATGCGGCATCGCCCCGGCGGTCAGCATCAACGGCAAGGTGTATCCTAAGATGGAGGTCAACCAGGTGCCGAAGGTCATCACTGATCTTTACATGGATTACAAGAATAAGGAGGGCCAAAGCGCATGATCCAGTCCGTTGATAATCTGAACGAGCGCATTTCGTCATGTTCCAAATGCCTGGAGGACAAGATCCAGGGCCGGGACGGCAAGCGCCATATCGTGCTCTGCGGCGGCACAGGCTGCCTTTCCAATAATTCTGCTGAGATCCGCCAGCGCTTCGAAGAGCTGCTGAAGGAAAAGGGACTCGAAGACAAGGCCACCGTCAATCAGGTCGGCTGCTTCGGTTTCTGCTCTCAGGGACCGTTCGTCAAGATCTTCCCGGAGGATACCCTGTACAGGCTCGTCAAGATCGAAGATGTGGAGGAGATCATCTCTTCCGATATCGAGGGCGGCGTTGTAGTGGACCGTCTTCTGTACGAGGATCCGGTGACCGGAGAGAAGGTCTCCAAGCAGGATGAGATCAACTTCTACAAGAAGCAGCGCCGTGTTGCTCTGCACGGATGCGGTGTCATCGATCCGGAGGACATCAACGAAGCACTTGGCATGGGTGCTTTCCAGGGCCTGAAGCGTGCCCTTTCCATGGACCGCCAGCAGGTCATCGACGAGGTGCTCGCCTCGGGGCTGCGCGGACGCGGCGGCGCCGGTTTCCCCACCGGGCGCAAGTGGCAGTTCGCTTACAATTCCCAGAGCGATGAGAAGTATGTCGTATGTAACGGTGACGAGGGCGACCCGGGCGCGTTCATGGATCGTTCCATCCTGGAAGGAAATCCGCTCGCTGTCATCGAGGGTATGATGATCGCCGGTTACGCCATCGGCGCTCAGAATGGTTATTTCTATGTGCGTGCGGAGTATCCCACCGCTGTCATGCGTCTGCGCAAGGCAATCGCGCAGGCCAGGGAGCTCGGCCTTCTGGGCAAGAATATCCTTGGCACCGCTTTCAGCTTCGACTGCCACCTGAGACTGGGCGCAGGCGCATTTGTCTGCGGAGAAGAGACTGCTCTTCTGAACTCCATCGAGGGCAAGCGCGGTATGCCGAGGCCCCGTCCGCCGTTCCCGGCCGTCAAGGGTCTGTGGGGACAGCCGACCATCATCAACAACGTCGAGACTCTGGCCTGCGTGCCGTTCATCCTGCGCGAGGGCGCGGAGCAGTTCGCAAGTGTCGGAACGGAGCGTTCCAAGGGCACCAAGGTGTTCGCCCTCGGCGGCAAGGTCAACAATGTCGGACTGGTCGAGGTTCCGATGGGAACCACGCTGCGTGAGCTGATCTATGACATCGGCGGCGGCATCCCGAACGGCAAGAAGTTCAAAGCCATCCAGACCGGCGGCCCGTCCGGCGGATGCCTGACAGAGGAATTCCTCGATGAGCCCATCGATTTCGACAACCTGGTAGCCAAGGGCTCCATGATGGGTTCCGGCGGCGCGATCGTCATGGACGAGGACAACTGCATGGTAGACGTTGCGAAGTTCTACATGGAGTTCATCTGCGACGAGTCCTGCGGAAAGTGCTCTCCCTGCCGTATCGGCACCAAGCGCATGCTTGAGATCCTGACCCGTATCACCGAAGGCAAGGGCACCATGAAGGATCTGGAGGAGCTGGACGAGCTGAGCGAGACCGTCAAGAGCAATTCGCTCTGCGCGCTTGGCCAGACTGCAGCCAACCCCATCAATTCCACGCTGTCTCATTTCAGGGATGAGTACCTTGCCCATATCGTGGACAAGAAGTGCCCGGCGCATGTGTGCAAGAACCTGATGGAATACCATATCGATCCGGAGAAGTGTATCGGCTGCGGTATGTGCTCGAGAGCATGTCCTGCTGACTGCATCCACGCGACGGATTACACCGCTCCTGGCCATAAGAAGCCGTCGCTGAAGATCGATACCGAGAAGTGCGTGAAGTGCGGAACCTGTATCGGCACATGCCGCTTCAAGGCCATCGAGAAGCGATAACGGGAGGTGCATGGAATTATGATCAATATTAAAATCGAAGGAATTGAATATCAGGTGCAGGAAGGCCTGACGATCCTGGAGGCTGCGAAAGCCTGCGGATATGAGATCCCGTCCCTGTGCGCATTTAACCATGGTGAGTGCAACCAGGGTTCCTGCCGTGCATGTCTCGTCGAGGCAACCGGCGCGCGCGGACTGGTCGCCAGCTGTGTCTATCCGGTCAGCGATGGAATGGAGATCCGCATCTCCACTCCGAAGGCGGTGGAGGCACGCCGCCGCAGCGTAGAGCTTCTGCTCTCCAACCATAACAAGAATTGCCAGCAGTGTGACAAGAACGGCCAGTGCGAGCTGCTTCATGTCGCCCAGCTGGTGGGAGCCAGGGATGACGCGTTCAACGGCACCCACTCTGAGGTCTTTGTTGACCGTCTGGCTCCGGGTCTCGTCCGTGATACCAGCAAGTGCATCCTCTGCGGCCGCTGCGTGGCACGCTGCCAGAACGCACATGGCCTTGGAATCCTCGGCTTTGAGAACCGTGGCTTCAGCACCATCGTATCACCGGCCCAGAACCGCAGCTTTGCGGATTCTCCCTGCATCCAGTGCGGACAGTGCGTCAATGTCTGTCCCACCGGCGCCCTGATGGAGAATTCCGAGATCGGCAAGATCGACGCGGCATTCAAGGCAGGCAAGCACGTAATCGCACAGGCCGCACCGGCAGTCCGCGCGGCGCTTGGCGAAGAGTTCGGGTATCCGATCGGAACCCCTGTCACCGGCAAGATGGCAGCGGCGATGCGCAGGCTTGGCTTCGAGCGCGTGTACGATGTCAACTTTGGCGCAGACCTGACCATCATGGAAGAGGGAACCGAGCTTCTGCACCGCCTGACAGAAGGCGGCACGCTTCCGATGATCACCTCCTGCTCACCGGGCTGGGTCAACTATGCGGAGTACAATTACGGAGATCTTCTCCCGCATCTGTCCTCCTGCAAGTCCCCGCACCAGATGCAGGGCGCAATCATCAAGTCCTGGTGGGCACAGCAGCATAACGTAGATCCGAAGGATGTCTTCGTAGTCTCCGTCATGCCTTGTGTCGCCAAGAAGTTTGAGAAGGATCGTGACCAGCTGAAGGTCGACGGCATTGCGGATGTGGACGCTGTCATCACGACCCGTGAGCTTGCCCGCATGATCCGCCGCAGCGGTATCCTGTTCAACCGCCTTCCGGAGGAAGACTGGGATGCGGACATCATGGGCGATTATTCCGGAGCCGGCGTCATTTTCGGCGTCACCGGCGGCGTGATGGAAGCTGCCCTGAGAACCGTCTACTTCAAGCTGACCGGCAAAGAGCATGATCCCATCGAGTTTACCGCGGTGCGTGGCCATGATGCCGGGATCCGCGAGGCTTCCATCGATATCAATGGAACGACTGTCAATGTCGCGATCGCTTCCGGCATGAAGAGCGCGAAGGTCCTCCTGGATGAGATCCGTGAGGGCAAGAGCAAATATCAGTTCATCGAGATCATGGGATGCCCGGGCGGCTGCATCAACGGCGGCGGACAGCCGTACGTGAGGCCGAGCCTTCTTCCGAACGAAGATGACGATATCCTTGATACCTATAAGGAGAAGCGTGCAAAGGCGCTGTACTCCGAGGATGAGCGTCAGACAGTACGCCAGAGCCACAACAACCCGCAGATCATCGAGCTGTACGAGAAGTACCTCGGCGAACCTAACGGGCACCTGGCACACAAGCTGCTGCATACCTCTTATGCAGCACGTGAAGGCTTCAACGAGATCCAGAAATAAGACGACGCTCTGATAGATAGAGTAAGGACCTGCTGCGAACGAAACCATGCGGGCTGCGCTAAGATCTGAAAATCGGATCAGCAATCTGCATCGGTTCATTCGCGGCAGGTCCTAAGCATATGTATGGATCGCTGTCCTGAGCAATTACTTGAATGTTCCTCCTGGAGGTTATTGCATGGATTTTAAGGTGGGTGTAGGAAAGTCTGATTTTGAAGAGCTCAGAGAATCCGGTAATTACTATGTTGATAAAACGCAGCTCCTGTATGAGCTTGTCAATGATACCGACAATAAGGTGACCCTTTTTACCCGACCGCGCAGATTTGGCAAGACGCTCATGATGAGCATGATGGAGAATTTTTTCAGCATACGGAAGGAAAGCAGGGATATTTTCGAGGGGCTTGCCATATCAGAGCATTCAGCGTTTTGCCAGGAATGGATGAATCAGTATCCAGTGCTCTTTCTTTCATTTAAGGATGTTGAAGCCGAGACCTTTGACGGCGCATACAGAATGTTGCTGATGAAACTGGCTGATTTCTGCAAAGGTCTGACCTCTGTCTTTGAAGATGGAGCAGTTGACCAGGATGACAGATGTATTTTTGAGCGGCTGAAATCCAGAAGGGCCGGAGAAGAGGAAGTAAAGAATTCCGTCAAGACCATCATGCGTATGATGAACGCTGTTTATGGCAAAAAAGTCATTCTCCTGATTGATGAATACGATGTTCCTCTTTCAAAAGCAAGCGAAAAGGATAACGCCGGGAACGGGTACTATTCTAAGATGCTTGATATTATCAAAAGCATTATGAGTACTACCCTGAAAGATAATGAGTTTCTTCAATTCGCTGTCATTACAGGATGTCTTCGCATCGCAAAGGAAAGCATCTTTACAGGCACGAATAATTTTGCTTCCTATTCTGTTTTAGACGAAGATTTCTCCAGTTATTTTGGATTCACCGGAGATGAAGTAGACGCAATCCTTGCGGCGGCGGATCGCAAAGACAAAGCAGCTGTCATCAAAGAATGGTATGATGGATATGTCTTTGGCAATAGCTTAATCTACTGTCCCTGGGATGTGATAAACTATCTTTCAGCACTAAAGAAGAGAAGGGATGCAAAGCCTAAGAATTACTGGAAAAATACCAGCCATAACGGTATACTGCTTACTTTCGTGAAGCGTACTGACTTTGATGTTGCCGGTAAATTTGAAAAGCTGTTAAACGATGAGGTTATTGTTCAGACGATTTCCGATGAACTGACCTATGATACCCTTCATTCAACCGAAGATAATCTTTGGAGTGTGCTCTTAATGACCGGCTACATTACAAAGGCCGACCCAGCGGAAGAAGGGGAAACGGTTTCTCTGAAGATACCCAATAAAGAGATTGCCTCCATTTTTCAGGATTCCGTCGTAAGGTATTTTACCGAAACCGTGAATACCGGTACGATCATGGAATTGCTCGAATCCCTGTGGCAAAAGGATGAAGTGAGATCCGGTGAGATACTGTCCGGGCTGTTGTGGGATACCATCAGCTATAATGACTATCATGAGGACTATTACCATGCATTTCTTGCTGGTGTATTTGTCGGAAGAGGATACGAAGTTGAATCCAATAAAGAGAAAGGTCTTGGAAGACCTGACATCTTTCTGAAGGACAGAAAAAACAGAAGGGCTATTATCATAGAAGCGAAAAAAGCGGAGAAAGAAGCAGAAATGGCAAGGGATTGTGATAAAGCGATAAAACAGATTACAGATGAGAAGTATGCAGATGGGCTTTATGGTTATGATCAGGTTCTCTGCTATGGTGTCGCATTTTTCCAAAAACAGGCCATGGTAAAGCTTTTGAAATGATCACCATACAATCGCAGCTGATCAGAACCGGAGAATCTCTTCCCGCTCCGCAATCCGTGTTTCATTCATCATGAATCTCCCTCAGAACCATAATAATACGAGATAACCATATTCGCGATGGTTATCTCGTGTGATCCCTGTTTCGGAACATACTCATTCCAGATGAGCCGGCATATTCATTTTGCCTTCCCGAAATCC
This sequence comes from uncultured Clostridia bacterium, assembly GCA_946405675.1. Lineage (GTDB taxonomy): Bacteria > Bacillota > Clostridia > Lachnospirales > Lachnospiraceae > Porcincola. Next base: position 2,996 of record CAMJIC010000004.1, on the reverse strand, counting down.
AGGCTGAAGATCCTGCAGTTCCATTGCCCCGTGTGCACTCAGCTCCATTTCTTCAACAATGCAGACATATCAAGGCCGCCCTTGTTACCGGTGCCGCTCTTCTGCGTGCCTTTGCCGCGGTGCTCCGGCCTTCCGTCACCCGGCCTTCGGCCTTCACCGCTCTTCCCGTCACCCGGCCTTCGGCCTTCCGTATTCCTTCTTCCATCCGGTTTCCTGCCTTCTCCTCTCCGGGAGTCTTTCGCGTCTTTTCCGGCAGCAGGGTGCGCTTTCTTTCCGCCTTCCCCTGACTGGCCGGGAACATCCTCCCCAAGCTTCATGGTAAGGGAGATCCGCTTGCGCTCCGGATCAACGGAAAGAACCTTGACCTTGACGATGTCGCCTACCGATACCACATCCAGCGGATGCTTCACAAATCTCGTATCACTCATCTGCGAGATATGTACCAGGCCGTCCTGATGGACCCCGATATCAACGAACGCACCGAAGTCGATGACGTTCCTTACGGTACCGTTCAGGATCATCCCGCTCTTCAAATCCTCCATCGCAAGCACATCTGAGCGCAGGATCGGCTTCGGCATATCACTTCTGGGATCGCGTCCGGGCTTCTCCAGCTCCTTCGCGATATCAATCAGGGTCTCAGTCCCGCATCCCAGCTCCTGGGCCGTCTCCTCGGCTTTCCTGCGGTCCTTCACCTGTCCGCTCAGCCCCTTGATCGTACCATCCTGAACGTCCGTCAGAGTATACCCCAGCTTCCCAAGCAGCCGCTTCGCAGCCTCATAGGATTCCGGATGCACGCCAGTCATATCCAGAGGGTTCTTCCCGCCCCGGATCCTGAGGAATCCCGCACACTGCTGAAATGCCTTCGGCCCAAGGCCTGAGACCTTCAAAAGCTGCCTGCGGTCCGTAAACCTTCCGTTTTCATTTCTCCAGTCCACGATAGACCGGGCGGTCTTCTTCGTGATCCCGGAGACATATTCCAGCAGCGAATAGGATGCCGTATTCAGGTCGACGCCAACCTGGTTGACGCAGGTCTCCACGACGCCCTCCAGCTTCTCGCCCAGCTTCTTCTGGTCGCAGTCATGCTGGTACTGGCCTACCCCGATGGACTTGGGATCGATCTTCACCAGTTCTGACAGCGGATCCTGCAAGCGCCGTGCGATCGAGGCAGCGCTCCTTTGTCCCACGTCAAAGGAAGGGAACTCCTCCGCGCCAAGCTTGCTCGCGGAATAGACGGAAGCGCCGGCCTCATTCACGATCACATACTGGATCTTCGGGTCATTTAACTCTGACAATATCTCAGCGATCACCTGCTCCGACTCCCTCGAGGCCGTCCCGTTCCCGCAGGAAATGAGCGTAACATTATACTTTGCGATCAGACGCTTGATCGTCTGCTTTGCCGCTTCGATCTTGGCCGGAGTCGTCGGCGCGGTGGGATAGACCACCGTCGTATCCAGAACCTTCCCGGTGCTGTCCACCACCGCGATCTTGCAGCCGGTGCGGAATGCCGGGTCCCATCCAAGGACGACACGCCCTGCGATCGGAGGCTGCATCAGAAGCTGCCGCAGGTTCTTTCCGAACACATCGATCGCGCCATCCTCCGCCCTTTCCGTGAGGCTGTTCCTAAGCTCCCTCTCGATCGCAGGCGCGATCAGCCTGCGGTACGCATCCGCGCAGGTATCCTTCAGCGCCGCTTCACTGTTGGCAAATCCAGATGCATCCGGCACAAACACCTGATGCTCGATGGCGCGGATCATTGCATCCTCATCCACACGCACACTGATTCCCAGAACCTTTTCCTTCTCACCCCGGTTGAGCGCCAGGATCCGGTGTCCGGGGATCTTTGCCGCCGGTTCCTCATGGTGGAAATACTGCTCATAGACAGACCCCGGCTGTTCCATGTCCTTCTTTACCTCAGACACGATGACAGCGGTATCAAACGTCTTCTCACGGACCATCGCCCTGATATCCGCTCTGTCGGAAATGCTCTCGGCAATGATGTCCTCCGCTCCCTGGAGCGCCGCCGCAGCATCCTTTACCTCTTTCTCCGGATTTACAAACGCTGCCGCACGCTCCAGGGCAGGCAGGCTCATTTCCTGAGAAAGTATCTCGAGCGCCAATGGCTCCAGTCCCCTTTCCTTCGCGATCGTCGCACGCGTGCGCCGCTTCGGACGGTACGGCAGATACAGATCCTCCAGGGACGACTGCGTCGCGGCATCCTCGATCTGTTTCTTCAGCTCCGGCGTCAGCTTTCCCTGCTCCTCGATGGATGCAAGGATCACACCCCTGCGTTCCTCCAGCGCGCGAAGATAACGCAGCCTCTCATCGAGGGTGCGAAGCTGGGTATCATCCAGCGTGCCATGTGCTTCTTTCCGGTACCGGGCAATGAAGGGGATCGTGTTCCCCTCATCGATCAGTTTGATGACCGCCTCTACCTGCCATGCCTGGATGCTAAGCTCCGAGGCGATCGTCTGTACAATATTCATGTGATGAAAAAACTCCTTTCAGCGAAGTCGCTGCTCCGTTATAACAAGTCACACCCCGACAGCGGGCGGCCTGTGGGTGTGACTTGCTACGTTCCGTTTCTGCCCGCTCTGTTTCTGTCACTCTGTTTCTGCCTGCTCTGTCTGATCCTGTTTTGCATCCTGCTCCGGATGGATCACCTCCTGCAGATCCCTCTCCATGGGATCAGCCTTCGGCATGATGAAAGCCGCCGCGACATACAAAATCACCCCTGTTCCCGCGAACAGACAGATCCCTGCCCAGATCAGGCGTATCACATTGGAATCAATCCCCAGATATTCCCCGATGCCGCCGCATACTCCAAACAGCTTACAATCCGTCGCCGACCTTCTCAGTTCTTTCTTCATGATTTCCCCCTTTCATAAATACGCTGCCACAATTTAGCTCCTTCCGGTGCCACTTCATCTTCTCTTTTCATACGCCCTCAGCAGCAAGTGCTTCAGGCTGTCCTGAACAGTTACCTCGCTACCTCCATT
>CAMJIC010000003.1 GCA_946405675.1 uncultured Clostridia bacterium | reverse complement strand
CACGGCATAGCCGCTCATGGACATCCCGCAGAATGCAGTCACCGCAAATGCAAGAGTTACATGCGCAGGAGCATATCTTTTCAATGTCTCACCTGCATTGCGTCCGCCTCCGCAGCCAGGATCCACAACATCCAATACCATGTTCAGATCTTTGTCAGGCTCATTTACACACATCAACCCACTCAGGCCTTCCGCAGCACTCCTCCAGTTCTGCAATTGTAAGCTTCACAGCACTGTGGTCTGTCCCGGCAGCAGGATAAACGGTCTCATGCTTTTTCAGGCTTTGATCCAGATAGATCACGACACCTTCTTTCACTCCAAACGGACATACTCCGCCGATGCCGTGGCCCGTCATCTCCTCCACAAGATCTGCCGGAATCATTTTTGCCTTGCAGCCGAACCGGTCTTTATACTTTCTGTTATCGACCCGTGCCATGCCTTCCGCAAGGATCAGCACAGCTTTATCCAAACCATCCGGACCGCTCTGCAAAAATGACAGGGTCTTCGCAATCATTCCCGGCTCACATCCGAGCGCCTGCGCCGCTTCGGCAACAGTCGCACTGCTATGTTCGGGAATAATGATATTTGATTCAAATCCCTTTGACTTTAAGTATTCTCTCGCTCTTTCCAATGACATAACATGGCTCCTTTGTTCGATTCCCGGTGCCAGATGCAATGATGCGCTTCCGCATCCGACATCTTATTTCATTGTTATTACGTTTACAGAATGAGGTTTCAGATCTACACACAAAAACCGTTTTCCAATTCCGGCCATCATGGCAATCAATAAAAACAGGATATCAAATTCTGATTTACACAGCGATCTCTTTTTCGAATATGTCAACTGGAAGCGGGCGTGAGAAATAATAGCCCTGAAAAAGATTGCATCCCATTTCCGTAAGCACTTGAAGCTGCTGCTGTGTTTCGACCCCCTCTGTGATCACATCCATTCCCAGAGAATCGGAAAGGCCGATCACGGATCTCAGGATAAGCGCATTTCGTTCGTTGTCCCTGATCTCCTGCAGGAAGCTCATATCAATCTTTATCACATCAGCCGTAATGTTTTTCAGGAGCCCCAGCGAGGAATACCCCTTTCCAAAGTCATCAATTTCAATGATGAATCCCCTTTGTCGGAGCCTTGATATGACGGCATCGCTCTTTTCCGGATCAACAAGCAGTGCGGTTTCCGTTATCTCCAGCCTGAGGGCACTGCTGTCCACACCGTATTTCTCAATCAGCTTTGTGAGTACATCATACACATCAATGCTGAACAGGTCCTTTGCTGACATATTCACGGAAATAGACAGGCCGCTTCTTTCTGTCTCTTTCCAGATGCTCAGCTGCTTCACCGCCAGCTCCCAGATATACACATCAAGTTTCTGGATCTGTCCAGCGTCTTCCAGTATTTCTATGAAATCTCCCGGCATAACAACTATGCCGTCGCTCCTGTACCACCTGGCCAGTGCTTCCGCACCGATCACTTTACCGCTTCCTTCCACAAGAGGCTGCAGATACATCCTGAACTCCCCGTCCTTCAAAGCCTTTTCAAAACTGCCAAGCACTTTTTGTTCAAAGAGAATCTTCTGCAGGATATCATTATTAAAATAAGCAATCGTCTGAGACATATCGTCCCGGATTGTACGGAGCGCTGAATTCGCCCGTCCGCACATAACCGAAACGGGAATAGTGGAATCATCAAGTTGGTAAACACCAAAATGAATACAGAAAGTAAAGATCCCGCTGTGAAAACCTTCAGCAAGTGTACATGCAGCATCCTGGAGATCCTTCTCCTTATAAAACTCCGCTGGAATCAGGAGCCCAAACTGATCCCCGCCAAGCCGTCCGCATAAGCCATTCGCCCGTTCAGAAATTCTCCTCAGCATAGATGCAGTCCTGATCAGAATCTCATTTCCTTTCTGCACGCTGAACAGGGTATTCACCAGCCGGAAGTTCATGATATTACTTGTGATCATCACCCAGGAGATGCCATCTTCATTCTGGATCTTCTCACGGCAAAGATCATAAAATGCTTCCGCATTCAAAGCATTTGTGAGGCTGTCATGGCGGGCGAGATAATGTGCCGCCCGGTTTCCGATGTTTTCCGCCTCCCTGTCATTGGCTGCCCGGCTGCTCTCCTTCCCGACCTTTACCAGTTCCACGACAGCATTATATGAGCTTCCGTCAGGAAGTTTCAGCTTGACCGGATCTGACTGGATGAAGTAGACATCATCTTTGAAATGCTCCGCCTTTTCCTGATGGCACCCGCTTCTGCATGCAGCCGCGCTGGAGCAGTTCAGGCATTTCTGCTCCGCATTCCATATGCCGTAGCATCTTTCATTCATATTGATCCTGCCATCCTCCTGGATGTCAATGATCCGGCACTCGATCGGATCCACCACACGGGCAAGATCATACTTACCAGACATCTCATTCAGATATTGCCTCATGCCATCCGCAGTATACTCTGAAATCTCCGTCCGGGATCCTGTAGAATCTTTCTCAATCGCAGGGGCATGGTGCCTGTCCCTTTTCACCTCATACATTTTTTCATCCGCGTTTGAGATGAGCGTACGAAGGTCATCCGGACGATCCAGCTGTGCGTGAACATATCCGATGGAAAAAACAGCGCGGGAATTTCCATCAATCACAGGCCTGGACTGAAGCATTTCGTCCAGCTTATCTTCAAATTCTGACACAGGCATATCCGGTATGATCACGAGGAATTCATCTCCGCCATAGCGGTAGCATTGTTCTTTTCCGAATGTACGGGAAAGAAGCATCCCGATTTCGCGCAGGATGCGGTCCCCTTCCTCATGCCCGCGTGTATCGTTTATGAGCTTAAAATCATCAAGATCCATCATCATGACGGTGGCGGCATGTCCCAGATAAGAATCATAATCCAGACGGAGCGCCATCCTGTTTCTGATCCCTGTCAGCGCATCCGTCAGCGACATCTGCTCAAGCTTTTCATTTTCAATTTGAAGGCTCTTTGTCAGGTCATCAATCTTGCTGAAGGCACGGATCTCGGACTGCTTCAGGATGCAGACAAGCAGGACGTCTGCTGTAACCCCCACCAGTGTAACCCCGACCTTCTGGAGATTCTCAGACGTAAAGTGTACGAAGCTATGATCTGTGGAGAAAAAGTACATCGTGTATCCCAGCATGATGATCCCAGCGACGATCCCTCCGCTGAACCCAAACAGGGCTGAGCACAGGACAAGTCCTGCAATCAGGATCATGTTTGGATTCGGAAGATTAAAAAAAAATACAAACAGGATCAATGCAAACATGATCCCTGCTGTTAAGAATATCCTTTTCAAGTTGCCGACCTGCAATTGCATCAATGCAGGTCTTCCTGACTGTTCCATCTCTCAATCACCTCTGCCCGTTCCAAGGACGGGCTATCCAAATCTGCCTTCAGCACCAGCTGTCCTGGTGCAATGCTTCAAACTCCTGAACCGGCATGGCAGCCAGCATCAAAATGAATATCCCGCAAAAGAGCGTCATCCCAAACAGCTTTATAGCCATTAATTTTCTGAATCAGACGCCGTCCTTTCTTTATTTCTGGCAGCCTTCCCGACACGCTTATTCTCGTACATGAGTTTATCCGCCCTGTGCATGGTATCGGTCACCGATTCATCAAACGCAGGATCGTATACGGCAATGCCAATCGCAACCCTTGGTGCTTCCCATCTGTTGCCCGCTGCAGCGCAGATTTTACTTCTTTCTGTTTCAAACTGATTCACAAGGGTTTCCCTGTTCCGGTAATCCTCATTTTGCAGGATAACGGCAAATTCATCCCCTCCGATCCGAAACACCGGGCTGTGCTTGAAAACACGGCAGATCAGCCTGCTGGCTGCCTTGATATAGACATCTCCCTTATCATGCCCGAACTGGTCGTTGACAGTTTTCAGGTTGTCGCAGTCAAAGACACCCACGCCAAATTCCAGTGTTTCACCATGATCCAGCCGGTTTTGCATCTCCTGTGTGTAATCAGCGAAGGCCCCCTTGTTCCGCACAGAAGTGAGCGCGTCGACAAATACACGTTTGTTCAAATCATCTACCAGGTGCTCTTCCTCCTGAACCTTCCTTTCCGCCCTGATGTTGCGAAGGAGCAGGATCAGAATAATGATGAGCACGACTGCAATCACGAGCATAACCTCGAACAGATTGTCCTTGATCAGGTCAGTAAAACTGTTTTTTACATCTTCGGTAGAATAATATGTCAGTGCTGTATGTACCACGGAATCCGGCACTGCACCGATCACCCTTGCAAGAATCGCGTACAGCTTTGTCTCTCCCTTTGGCACCGCAAAACAGTAATCCATTTCAACGCCGGTATAGACGGTGGTCAGATGAAGCCTCTCACACTGTTTGGAAATGTTGCTGTAGCGGTAGTTGCTGATGATCACACAATCCGCTTCCCCTGCCGCCACGCCTTCCAGTCCTGCCGAGGTATCGTCAAAATAAACCGGCTTCCAGGCAGGATAGTGTTCTGCCAGGAATAAGTCATAATTCGTATTCCCTTTGTTTACCGCAACCCTGACATCCTTTTTCCTGATAAACTCCTTCTGCTGGGAGGCCTTGACCACCGCATCCATCTCAGTGCGCATCAACGGCGCAGTCATGACGACATTCAGCGTTTCACTGTCATAATCCGTAAGGTTTGCCGGGAACATACAGTCCACTTCGCCCTTTTCCATGGCTTCCATTGCCGCAGCCGCGGTCGGATATGAGATTGCCTCAAAGACAACCGGCGCGCCGGATACTGCCGTGGTAGCATAATCAAGATAATCCTTCAGGGCACCGGTCAATTCCCCTGTCTCCTTGTCCTTCGCACAGAATGCCAGATAGTTGTCCTGATACCCCACGCGGATCGTCCCATGGTCAGCAAGCCATTCCCGCTCCTCTTTTGTCAGATACTTCTCAAAGCTCGTATTCCTGAGATACTTTTCATGAAGCTGCTGATTGAAATACTTGTTTTCATCCTGGATCTGATTCAGTGCAGCATCAAGCTCTGTCAAAAGTTCCGGGCGGGACTTGCTGACCGCAAAGTAGAAATCAGATGATCCAATCTTGCATACGGGGATGGCAGTATCCGGACTCCCGTAGACATCCATGGTAATAAAGGCATCCAGTTCCGACCCCAGAAGGCCCAGGGACACCTCGTCCGCCTCGTTCAGCTCTACAAGGTCTGCGCTGACCCCATGCATCTCTTCCCACCGAAGGAACAGATCCTTCTGAAAGGTTCCTTTGGTCACTCCGACCCTTTTTCCATTCAGAGAAGTGTAGTCATCATCCGTGATCTGCGTATTATCCGGCGAGACAAAAATGTAATACGCCTCCGATCCCATGGGAAGGGACGCGTAGAGCATATCCTCCCCACGCTCCTCCGTGTAGGAGACATTGCTCATCACATCAATCTCCCCGTCCTTCAGCTTCTGCAGAAGTTCCGGCCAGGTACCCTCTACATACTCATAGTCCCAGCCCGTGTATGCCGCCACCTTCCACTGGTATTCGTAGGAATATCCTGACCGCCGTCCATCCTGGTCCTTCATAAAATACGGCGCGTCATGCCATCCTACACGTATAGTTTTGTTCTTTTCATCTGCATGTACCGCAAATGGCACCAAAAAAAAGGCCGTAAGGATCATGAAAAGCATTACAGCCGGTATCTGATTCAGTTTTCGCATCTCCCACCTCTTTGTTCTCTCTATCCGCCCCGTGTCAATCCAAGATGCATTTTTCTCCAGGCCTGTTAACCGGAAAGAACGGTTCTGATTTTCAGTTCTGTAATATTGACTCCCAGGAAATCATACCGCATTCCAGTCTTCCTGGAAATCCGTTCTGCAAGGCCGTCCGGATTCACCTGAATCCCCTCACGGTTCTGCAGGATGGCAGACATCCTTTTCACGACTCCGATCTCCGAGAAAAAGAACGGCGGAAGATAAATTGCCTTGTCAGGCCGCTTTACGATGTCAGCAAGACTGTTCAATGGTGCGACGCTGTTCTCTCCCTCTGCCGGCAGCTTCTCTTCCGGAATGTCTTCAGTACCTTGCCGCCGACCGGAGGGAGGGGGCGTCTCCACTATCACATCATTGGCCCTGATCATCTCATCCAACGTCATGGAAAGAATATTGTCTTCCACGTTCAGAAGCTCTGAACCGGACCTCAGAAGCTACTACGGCGAGGCTTTCCAACGCAGCAGATGAGCGTTTGGACAAGTCAGATGTACAAGTTATTCTGTAACAGATCCTTACATGGCGAATCCGGGGGTTCTGGACTCTTCCCCCTTATCCCTCGATCGTCATCATCTTGCTTTCTTATTCCACCTGTATCCGATCGCAGTACCTACGATCCCGCCGATGATATGGGTCAGCTGGGAAACGTTGTGAAAGAAAACGTTGTTGATCAGTCCCGTTACCAGCGCAGTAATCAGAATTGCTGACCAGCGGCGCACCATGGCTCGTCGCATAGAGCATTGTCCTGACACACTTAAAACCATCATCGTTGGCTACATTCCCAATGACGGCATCATAGTTCCGGCAGACATCTTTTCCATTCCGGCAATCCACGACAAACTAAAGCCACTCTTTATCTGTATCTCAGCAAGTTATTTTGTATATTTAAATAATGGTTCATCTCCAAAATACAGAACCAACCTTTTCCCGGTTTTTCCGGTTTTTCCGGGCAATGCAAATCTTCACTCAGAAGATTCGGCAGGTTTCCCGTACCCCTGACAGTAAAGTCAGATCATAAATCTTTCTCCATTCTGATGCACCGGAATGTATCTCCGTCCACTGACTCACCACAGACTTCATAGAGCATCTGCTCATAGAAACCGACCTTGTTGTCCCGGCTCTCAACGACAGCCTTGCTGTAACCAAGTTCCTCCGCCCAGTCCTCGCATTCGCTGACAACCATCGTTCCGATCCCCTGACGTCTGTATTCCGGCAGCACAACCACCCTTCCGATCATCACGCTCTGATCATCCAGTGGATACATCCGCGCTGCAGCAATCGGAAAGTCGCTGTCGGTAATCACAATGTACTTCGTATCCGGTCCATCATGTTCATCGAACTCCTGCCGGAGAGTAATATGGTGCTTCTTTGCCATCGCCTGGATTCGGACGTAGAAGGCCCCGGCCTGCTGCCAGGTTTGTGTGGCACGGATAATAGAAAATGTCGGAAGCTCCCAGATTTTGGCTATATCAGATTCAAACAGCTGATAATCTCCAATCTTGATGCTTTCCTCATCCCGGCTGAATTCATGAAAACCGTAATCCGCCGGAAAGGAGATTGCTGTACCTGTGAAGGCACGGCCGTCTATATCGATCACTCGGACGATTTTATGTTCATAGCTGAAAAGTTTCATTGCTCTGCCTCCACATGAATGGTACCGGTCAGGTTCTCAATCTGATCCACTCCCTCAATCGCTTCACCGAGGATAATAATACTCTCTGTTTTTTCGTCCGGCAGTCCGGCATAAGCAGGTCAAAGGAACGTCCCTGTTATGCTCCTGTTGCTTGACCGAATTTCCTCCGGTGTTCCTGCTGCAACAATTTCCCCTCCTGCCTCTCCTCCGCCTGGCCCCATGTCGATCACATAGTCTGCGCTGCGGATCACATCAAGGTCATGTTCAATCACCACAACCGTAGCCCCGTTTTCAACCAGAGTTCGGAATACTCCCAGAAGAGTCCTGACATCCAATGGATGCAGACCGATTGTCGGTTCATCGAACACAAATACCGAATCCGTCTGTGTCCTGCCCATTTCACTCGCCAGCTTCAGCCTCTGCGCCTCCCCGCCGGAAAGACCGGGTGTTTCTTCTCCCAGTGTCAGGTATCCCAGCCCCAGCTCCTGAAGCGTCTTAAGCCGCGGATACACTGCTTTCATATCCCGGCAGAATTCAAGCGCAGTATTCACATCCATAGCCATGATCTCCGGGATAGATCTGGACTCTTTCGCTTTGTTTACGTACCGGATGCCATACGCAGCCTTCGAATAGCGGGCTCCTTTGCATTCCGGACATGGAATGTCTACATCCGGAAGGAACTGAACATCCAGGCTGATCGATCCGGTTCCATCACAGACCGGGCACCTCAGTCTGCCGGTATTATAAGAAAAGTCCCCTGCCTTATATCCCAGCCTATTCGCGTCCTGGCAACGCGCATAAAGTTTTCTCAGCTCGTCATGCACATTGGCATACGTGGCTACCGTTGACCGGACATTGACCCCGATCGGCGTTGCATCGATCAGTTTGACATGTCGGATGTCTGCCGCTTCCACGGACAGGACATGTCCTGGCAGCTTTACACCCTCAGCCATTGCAGCCAGACCCGGTACAAGACTCTCCAGCACCATGGTAGTCTTTCCTGAGCCGGACACACCGGTTACTACAGTCAGCGCACATCTTGGAATCCTTACATCAAGCGGCCTTACCGTATGAATCGTACCTGTCTTCATCCGGATACAGTTTGAAAGATCAACGCTTCTTCTGTTTTCAGCCAGAGTCCTCTGCATCTGCTCTGAAAAGAATGGACCGATCCTGGAATCCCGATTACCTTCCAGCTGCCTGACCGTTCCCTGGGCGATAACTCTCCCGCCCTTTGCTCCGGCATCCGGACCCATCTCTATAATCCAGTCTGCCTCCTTCAGAATCTGGGTATCATGATCCACGAGCAGCACGGAATTCCCATCCTCGACAAGGTCGTGCATCACGCCATTGAGGCCGACAATGTTCGCGGGATGCAGGCCAATCGAAGGCTCATCAAGCACATATAATACCCCTGTCGTCCGGTTTCTCACCGCTCTGGCAAGCTGCATTCTCTGCCGTTCCCCTGTAGACAGTGTCGACGCCGTCCGGTCAAGTGTCAGATAAGACAATCCAAGGTCGGTAAGCCTTTTGGCAGCCGTAAGGAAAGATTCGGCAATGCTTTTTGCCATCGGCCGCATTTCCTGCGGGAGAGAATCCGGAACCCGCTGTACCCACTTTACACTGTCTTCCAGTGTCATGGCGCATGCATCAGCAAGGGAAATCCCCATCAGCCTCGGCGCCCTTGCCTGTTCCGAAAGTCTTGTGCCACCGCATTCCGGACAGACACTCATACGCAGAAACTTTTCAACCCGCTTCATGCCCTTCTCGTCCTTCACCTTCGCAAGCGCATTTTCAACCGTATAAACCGCATTGAAATAAGTGAAGTCCATCTCACCGGAAGCCCCGCTGGTATGATTCTGATAGATCATATGATGTTTGACGGCGGGACCATGAAACACTATCTCCCGTTCCTGATCCGTAAGTTCCCGAAACGGTACATCCGTACGTACGCCAAGCTCCCTTGCGATGTCCTTCATGAGAGACCACATGAGGGTCTGCCAGGGGAGCACTGCCCCTTCATCAATTGAGATACTCTCATCCGGTACCAGCGTAGACTCATCCACGATACGTACGATTCCCGTTCCGTCACAATGCGGACATGCCCCCTGGCTGTTAAATGCCAGTTCTTCCGCACCTGGTCCGTAAAAATGCGCTCCACATTCCGGACAGACCAGTTCATGGCCCAATGCCACATTCATAGACGGCGGGGCGTAATGCCCGTTCGGGCAGCGGTGGCTGGCAAGCCGGGAGAACATAAGCCTCAGGCTGTTCAGCAGCTCCGTCCCTGTACCAAAGGTGGAACGGATTCCCGGTACGGCCGGCCTTTGATGCAATGCGAGCGCGGCAGGAACGTGCAGCACTTCATCCACATCGGCCTTTACAGCCTGTGTCATTCTCCTTCTGGTATATGTAGAAAGAGATTCCAGGTATCTTCTGGAACCCTCCGCATACAGTACGCCCAGCGCGAGCGAGGATTTTCCTGATCCGGAAACCCCGGCGATACCTACAATCCTGTTCAGCGGTATGTCAACATCAATATTCTTCAGGTTATGCACCCTGGCTCCCCTGATCTGTATTTTCTCAGGAATAATCTTCCCCATGTCCTTCCATTCTATCTCCATCATTTCCTGACGTTTCCAATTTCGGAAGCTTCCCGAAATCCGCTTTTCCGGAGCATTCTTTTTCAGGTCATCAACCAATAGGCACAGAAGAAATCCCGGAAATAATTATCATTAAATGCAATAAAGGCAAGACCGGGGCGGCTTTTCCCGATCTTATGACCCTTGATCTTCGGTCTCAGTTACTCGACCGAACCGGTCTGAATCTCATAGCACACTGTCACGATCGCTTCTACCTCCGATGTTCCCACGGCAAAGTCCAGACTGCCCGCCCCGGAATCTTCCATTGCTGCCATCACCATATTGCCTTCGACTGCCTTTTCCCTGCTTCGAAGTGAATCATTCTGATACCCTTCCTCTGCACTGAACCGGCCTGTAACCTCAGCATTCTCAGCTTTCGCAAGAGTTTCTGCTTTCTGTCTTGCCTGAAGCATTGCTTTCCCAAGTGCCTCATCATAGGCATCATCATACCCTGAGTAAAAAACCGTAATGCCATCGATCTGGTTGACTCCACTGTCTGAAAGAATCTGAAGATACTTCCCAACTTCATCGATATCTATCTCCTGGACAGACATGGAAATCTGGCCCCGGTATCCAGCGATCTTTTCCACGTCTGAGGAGTAATCATAGTTGGTATACAACTGTATTCCGGCAGTCTTGAAATGATCGTCTTCAAGTCCTGCTCCAGACAATGCATCCTTCACAGCATTCGCTTTTTCCGTAATGGCCTCCTGAACCTCTTCTGCCTTTTTCCCTTCTTCCGTGACAGCAAAAGAGATCGTCCCCAAATCAGGTGTCACGGTAACTCTCCCGCTTCCCTTCACTGTCACAGATGAAGACATATCATCCGCAAAGACAGGTGCCGACAGTATCAAAGAAAACGCAAAAGCCATCATCCCAATCTTCTTCATGTTTCTCTCCCTCCAAATATCACCTTTATGATCATAGTGATTTATTGGCCTCACAAAGGTTCCGAAGCTTTTCCTGAAGCTCCCTGCGCCGTTCTTCCACCGCTTCCTCATCATCCAGAAAGGCTTTCATCGTATACGGGAACTGCGAACGAATGTGAAGAATCTCCTTCTGCAATGATCGCAGACGCTCTTCCAGTTTTCGGATCAGTTTCCTCATATTCCACCTTATTATACCGCTCATGTTCGCAAGATTCTACTTGTTGTAAAATGATCCGCCAGTATTCCTGTAGAGCCTTTCCGGTTCGGACTCCCCATCAACACTATGATCTTCCTTTTGAGGATTTTCAGCCTGCGGTGCAGACCATCCTGCATTTCCAAAAGACGGCTGGCTGTCTGAAGTCTGGGACATCCGGGACACAAGAGTGAGCACGGTTCCGATGGTGACAGATATCAGGATGACGACAACAGGGAGGAGCGGATTTGCCCTTGAATCCTTCTTTCCATGTGATCTCTGTGCGGCATTTCTGAGGATATGAGCCATCTGCGTTCCGGCCAATGCCCAGAAAGAAAGCATCAGCAGATTTTCCAGAAATACCAGCCAGCCGGCCTTATCATAGTCAAGAAACGCAAACGGGACACGGAAGAACAGATAATCCGGCCTACCATTTTGAAGAAACAGCCACAGGCCAATCCCTCCGGTACATGTAAAGATCCCGGTCAGGACCATCTTCATCCTGGCTTTCAGCTTCATGCCTGCTGCCATAGCGGGAATATGCATTCCAAGGTGAAGCCCCATCAGCACAAAGGCCCAATGTGACATGGACAGGTGCATCCTGCGCACAAAAGAAACCGGCGCCATCCCGTAGAGGAAAGGCACGGCATAGCCGCTCATGGACATCCCGCAGAATGCAGTCACCGCAAATGCAAGAAGCAGGAGGATGTTGAGAATTGTCGCAACAATACGGTACGGGCTATACTTCCCCTTAAAGACCGCACCGTACCATCTCCTGTTCAGGATCTGATGTACAATGACAAGCGCTGTCATACCCATGCCAATCCATTCATGTGCCATTTCACCGGTCACCTGATATGCCATAAGGCAAAGAAGGAGGACGGTCATGCATCCGTCAACTGCCCTTTTGATTGATTTCCTCATGATACCGTCCTTCCCTCACCATACGGTTATGTCCCGCACTGAACAATGTACATCACTTTTCCGGAAGCTCCAGATCCTCGATCCAGGACGCAAGCTCATCTTCAGATACGTTCCCGCTGAAACGTTCCCCCTCAAGCCATGTTCCGCTTCCTGCATTCTCCTCCAGATTCTTTCCACTCCGCCCAATTCCGCTTCCACCGGAGGTACAGAACGGGATCACCGTCCTGCCGTCAAAATCACAGCTTTCCACAAAAGTGTCCAGGATTCTCGGTTCTTCACCCCACCAGATCGGATAACCGATATAGATCGTCCTGTACCCATCCAACTGCACCTCCTCGCTTCCGATCGCAGGACGCACATCCGGGTCATTCTGCTCATGTGTCGTCCGGCTGTCTGAGTCATTCCAGTCCAGGTCTGCCGGGGTATATTCCTCTGCCGCCAGGATCTCGTAGAGATCCGCATCCGTGACCGCCGCAATCTTCTCGGCTACGCCCTTTGTTGTCCCGGTTGCAGAAAAATAGACAACCAGGGTCTCCTTCCCAGAGGATTCCATTTCCGTTTCCGCTGAAACATTTCCTGCTTTCATTGAAGCGTTTCCTGCTTCCGTTGATTGTTCTTTTCCGTTTTCATCCGCCCACACGGTCTGGCCGGTGAGCAGCACACACATCATCAAGACAGGCAATATCCTTTTCATCATATTCTCCTCCAACCATCATCTGATCTTCTGGTCACCAGTTGACCAAACATGTTTTTCTTTCGTATTTGCCGGTTTATTCTGTGCCATAACCCCTGCCAATGGATGCGGGACATAAGGCTCCTCAAGGAAGAGAATCTCTTCAGGAGTCAGAATCAGATCCACTGCCTTTGCAGCGCCTTCGATATGGCTCAGCTTCGTTGCCCCGACTACCGGAGATGTTACCTTTGTAAGCAGCCAGGCAAGTGATACCTCTGTCATGGTCACGTCATGCTTTTTAGCAAGCTCTGCAACGCGGGCAATGATCACATTATCCTGCTTCGCCGTACTGTCATACTTGAACTTCGCGTACGCATCCTCCCTTGCCCGCTTTGTTTCTCCATCCCCGGGCACCCTGGACAGCCTTCCGCTTGCCAGTGCACTGTACGGGGTGAGCGCAATGTTCTCCTCTTTGCAATACGGAACCATTTCCCTCTCTTCCTCACGGAAAATCAGGTTGTAATGACCCTGGATCGAAACAAACTTTGCAAAGCCTTCCTTTTCCGCCAGGGCATTCGCCTTGGCGATCTGCCAGGCAAAGCAATTGGAGATACCGATGTATCGCGCTTTTCCCTCTTTTACAATCCGGTTCAGCCCGTCCATGATGTCATAAACCGGTGTCTGCCAGTCCCACATGTGATAGATATAAAGATCCACGTAATCCATACCAAGGTTTTGAAGGCTGGTATTGATCATGTTTTCAATATGCTGCTGTCCGGTAATGCCGTCCTCGATCTCCTCCTGCGTCCTTGGAAGGAACTTGGTGGCAACCACTACATCCTCCCGCGTTGCAAAGTCACGCAGCGCCCGCCCTACATACTGCTCACTCGTACCGCTCTGGTATGCGATGGCTGTATCATAAAAATTAACGCCAAGCTCCAGCCCGCGCCGGATGATCTCCCTGGTATGTTCCTCGTCAACGGTCCAGCTGTGCTGCCCTCTTCCGGGATCACCGAATCCCATGCAGCCCATGCAGATCCGTGATACGTTCAGCTCTGAATTTCCAAGCTTCGTGTATTTCATGCTTCCTCCTGATTCAGCAGCCACGCTGCTTTTTCTAATGACATCCTTCCCCTTTTGTTACAGCTCCTCTTCCAGCCAGCAGCAGATCTGGCCTCATCCACACGATTGATCTGCCTGTGTTCCGCATATAGGGAATTCTGAACAATTACGGTTTCTTATGCCCCCAACAGCCGGATCAGGCAGCTGTAAGTAAGCTCGTAAACCGTTTGATACACATAGTTGATTCCTGCTTCTTCCATGGCCATCTTCTGTTTTTCCGTAACCTCCGTATACGGATAGATCCCAAACATAAATGGATAAAATCCATAGATGAAACTCTGTATATCCGCAACGCTCTTTTCCGGGCAGAACTTTTCCAGAAGCATGCACATCAGCTGCATGGACCGTCCATAAGACTTTTTGAAGGAAGCCAGAAGCTCCTGCCGGCTGTTTGCTTCCATATCATAATTATTCATGGAAAGGAGCTTTAATAACTGCCTGCGATCCTCCAGGGATTTCGCGATCCGGTCTGCCAGCTGCTCCTTCGACAAAGACGCATTCTCGTTCAATATGCAGGACAGCTCCTCACTCCAGCGGTCATATTCCCTCTCAAAGAGGGCAAGGAAGATCTCTTCCTTCGTCTGAAAATAATTGTAAATAGATGGCCTTGAAAAGGAAGTTGCATTGCCGATCTCTTTCAGCGTGATTTCACGAAAACTCATTGTCTGATAGAGCTGCTCACATGCATGAATAATCTCTTCCTTCCTCGCGGCAGTCCGTTCCGGTGATCCTTTCGGCATGCCATTTCCTCCATTCTGAGTTTTGACTTCGTGTCAATATAAATATAGCGCATTCCTGACACAATGTCAACATTTTGTCGATCAGACCATGGGCGCCAGACAAAACAGCCTGAACGACCATGTTTCGCTCAGGCTGTTTGTATTTGAGATGAAATAATGAAAAGATGAAATACGATGATTATGTGTTTTGTATATCTGTCAGCGGTATCGCCCCTTCGCTTTGCCCGGCGGCACGTCGTTGCGCCATTCAGATTCGCTTCGCGAATGGGCGCTCCTCATTGGAAGGAAATTGTTACCCGTCCATTTCCTGCTGCTTCCTTAAGGCCTGACGGATCCACTATATGACCGATCCTTGTATAGCTGTATCCGCTTCTGAATGTTTCATAGAACAGGACAAGGCAGTCATTCCCATACAGCATCAGGTCGCCTTCCCTAATGGTTCCCGGACGTTCTGCCTTCGATGGAAGTTCTTTGCCCATGTAATGATATTTCTCATTTCCGTTCAGTTCCTCCATCTGAATTGTCATCGGCAGAAGCCTCTTGAATGCTTCCGCAGTCTCACCGCTTTCCAACCGGGCTGTAAAGGATTTGCCGTTTATCACAACACTGATCTGATTTGATTCTTTCACCGTGACCATAAATCTCCTGACCTTCTTTCCGTTTTTTGCTGTCACTACTGCTTTTCCGGGTTTCCGCGCCCTGGCCTCACCCTTTGCGGATACAGTAACTATCTCCGGCCTGCTGCTTTTCCACTTTACATTCTTCCAGCTGTTATTCACAGAAAGCTGTTTTTTCTGTCCGGCAGAAAGCATAATTGACTTTACAGACGCAGGCACATGAATCGCCATAGCCAGGCACAGCAGCGCCATGACCATCATCATTCGCCCTATGTTCCGGTGCTTTCCTGTCATGTCTCTCCTCCTGATCCTTTCCGCAGTGCATGGATTACCAGTTTTCGTATCTCTCAGAGCGGTTCAGGCCATCAAGGCGGTCCATTTCTTCTCCGGACAGTTCAAAATCAAATATGTTGAAGTTTTCTGCAATGTGTTCCGGATTGGATGAGCCAGGAATCGCGATATATCCACTCTGAACCTGCCATCTCAGGATCACCTGCGCGGGTGTTTTCTGATGCGCACCGGCGATCTCCATCACAGTCTCGTTTCCGAAATGATCCTGCGTATGCCCCCTGCCTCCAAACGGGTACCATGACTCGATGACGATCCCGTATGGCTTCACATATTCCTGAAGCTCCCTGTTCTGATAATAGAGATGGTTCTCATTCTGGATGACGGCCGGAAGGATCTCAGCGTATGACAGAACCTCGTCTACCGCCTCAGGCGTATAGTAATTCGAGATCCCGATCGACCGTACTTTTCCCTCACGGACAGCTTCCTCCATCGCCCTGTATACTTCCTCATCGCTGCTTCCCGGCTGATGGATCAGCATCAGATCAATATATGAGACGCCAAGATCCGCCAGGGAATCCTCGATCCCCTGCGCAGCCCTGTCATAATCAGAGGGCATGATTTTGCTGGTGATGAATACTTCTTCCCGCGACACAATCCCCTCGTCAATTGCCCGCTGCAATCCTTCCCCAACGCCCTTTTCGCATTGATAATACCGCGCGGTATCAATCAGGCGCATTCCTGTTTTCAGAGCCTGGTACACGGATTCACCTGCTTCGTCATCGGAAAGCGTCCATGTCCCAAGGCCGATTACCGGCATGGAATAGCCACTGTTGAGGACAACGTCTTCCACCGCATACGTCTGTGTATCCGCATCACCCAAAACGGAAATATCCAATGTTACATCGCCTCCTCCAAGAAGATCCGTCATAGCCTGAGGATCAAGGTCAACCCGGCCAAGCCTCGTATATGCCCATGAATTTGATCCATAGAAAACAACGATCTGGTTTCCTGAATACAATACAATGTCACCCGGCGATGTGGTCGTCTGCTCATCATTTGCAGGGAGGTCGAATCCAAGAGGTCCTACCTGCTCAAACCCGCCGTACATGGACATATCAACTGTGACAGAATGATCCTCAGCCTTCTCAAACAATGCTGCAGTACTCTCATTTTCCTCCCAGACAACCGGAACCTCATTTTCCCCGATCATAAGCTTCAGCCTGCTCATATCAACTCTTTCCCGGTCATTTTCCTGCGATGCACGCACCTGCCATGATATAAGAACTGCCATAATCAGAATCAGCAGCATGGCGGAAATCACGCTGACTGCTTTTCTCATTTCAGATTCTCCCCGAAAAATGCCGCCATCCTGTCAAATGGAATGATGTCCACCCTGTCGTACAGATCCGTATGAACCGCGCCCGGTATGATCATCAGTTCTTTGTTTTGCGTATACCTGCTGTCCTTCGTCATATCCGCGAAAGCATCGCGGCTGAAATAGCATGAATGCGCCTTTTCACCATGGATGACAAGAACCGCGCTCCGGATCTCGTTCGTATATTTCAGGATCGGCTGATTCAGGAAAGATTCACATCCCGTCACATTCCAGCCATCATTGGAATTCAGAGATCTTACATGATAGCCGCGCTTCGTCTTGTAGTAATCATAGTAGTCCCTGACAAAGAACGGCGCGTCATCCGGAAGCGGGTCAACCACTCCGCCTCCCCGCGCGTAGCTTCCGGACCTGTAATCAGCAGTCCTCTGGGCGCACATCGCTGATCTTTTCTGATATCTTGCCTCCTCGCTGTCCTCAGAATCAAAGTATCCCTTCGCATTTACCCGCGTCATGTCATACATGGTCGAGGCTACAGTCGCTTTGATCCGCGTATCCAGCGCAGCGGTATTCAGGGCCATCCCGCCCCATCCGCAGATGCCGATGATCCCGATCCGTTCCGGATCCACCTTCTCATTTACAGAAAGGAAGTCCACCGCCGCCATGAAATCCTCCGTATTGATATCCGGAGATGCCATATAACGAGGTGTTCCACCGCTTTCGCCCGTAAAAGAAGGATCAAACGCGATCGTCAGGAATCCGCGCTCCGCCATGGTCTGTGCATAAAGGCCGGAGTTTTGTTCCTTTACTGCGCCAAACGGCCCGCAGACCGCAATGGCAGGGAGCTTCCCCTCAGCATTTTCGGGAACATACATATCCGCCGCAAGGGTAATCCCATACCGGTTCGCAAAGGTCACTTTGCTATGCGCCACCTTGTCACTCTTCGGGAAAGTCTTATCCCATTCGTCTGTCAGCTTCAGATTCTCTGTCTTCATCATGTTCTTTTCCTCACCTTCCAAATCTGTTTTTTTCCTGTTCCCGGATCAGGTAATCCATCCGGTCCACTCTTCTCTGGCTTTTATGCATCTCTTCCACAAAGCAGCACCGCTGCTTTTTCATCTGGCGTAAAGCCTCTTCGCAGTTCCCGTTTTCATACAGGTATATGATCTCTCCGGCTGCAGCCTCACTGCAGCCCACTTCGAAAAGTCCCTGCTTCAGCCACTCCATGTTTTCCATAGCTGCCAAATCCCTTTCAGCCCTCTCACCTTGATTTCATAAAACATCATAACCCCTTGCAGAAAAATGCGCGAATGGTTAAAATTCATAACATAATATTCCTGATTGGAATATCACCGGATGCTTCGCTACTGTTCACGTTCCGATGGGATGGATGGTAAACCATGACCAAACATCTGATGCTGTGAGGATGTCCTATGGAAATACGCACGCTACGATATTTTCTGGCTGTTGCCAGAGAAGAGAACATGACAAAAGCCGCTGAGCTTCTGCATGTTACCCAGCCCACGCTCTCAAAGGCACTGAAGCTTTTGGAAAACGAACTCGGAAAAAAGCTATTTACACGGCACAGCTTCAGCATCCGGCTCACAGATGCCGGAGTGCTTCTGCGTGACCGCGCGGAAGACCTTCTCTCCATGGCGGATAAGATCGAGCAGGAATTTGTCAGCCTGGATGATGTTACTGGCGGCGACCTGTATCTGGGTCTTGCGGAATCCTGGCAGATCCGCCTCCTTGCAAAGGAGATTAAAACCTGCAGGCTGCAGTATCCAAACCTTCATTACCACATCACCAGCGGAGATACGGAACAGGTTACGGAAAAGCTGGACAAGGGGCTGCTTGATTTCGGGGTAATATGCGAGGCTCCTGACAGCAGCAGGTACGACTCCATCCTTTTTCCGGAATCAGATACCTGGGTCTGTGTCATGGATTCCCATCATCCCCTGGCAAAAAAAGAGGCCATCTGTGCTGATGACCTGATTGGGGAAGACTTATTCTGTTCAGAACAAAGCTGGAAAAACGAGATCGCAGCCTGGGCCGGAGACCGTTTTGGCCAGCTCCGGCTGGCCGGCTCTTTCCGCCTGTCCTATAACGGATCCATGTTTGCGCGGGAAGGGCTCGGCATCCTGCTGACCTTCCGGAACCTGATCTTTTGCACAAAAGAGAACGGACTGGTATCCCGTCCGCTCATTCCGAAAGCCACATCAGACCTCTACCTGATATGGAATCGTTATCAGCCTTTTACACCGATCGCGGAACGCTTCCTGGAACAGGTCAAAAGATCCTTCGGCTGTCTTTCCATATAATTGTGACCTGGTGTTGCATGCCGCCTCACCATACATGCGGGATTACCCTGAAGCATACCCGCTTCGCCCACATATGAGCCTCTATGACCGGGCAGCGCAGTTTGCTCCTTTCGCTGCCCTCACCGGCTATGATGACATGGTAACAGAGAAAGCACGCATCGTAGACAATAAGATCGAGCTGAGCGAAACGGAAATTGACCGCCTAAATCCTCCTCAAAAATAAACATTGCAGTCGCGCTGCTATGTTCGGTTCCCGGTGCCTGACTCCTTGATAAAAAGAGCTTTATATTCTTTGTCTGTCATAATCTATTTCCTCGCAAGCACTGTAATCCATGGTTTCGACGGATGATGGTCACTCTTTATCTTT
Organism: uncultured Clostridia bacterium; assembly: GCA_946405675.1. Taxonomy (GTDB): domain Bacteria; phylum Bacillota; class Clostridia; order Lachnospirales; family Lachnospiraceae; genus Porcincola. The sequence goes on along the minus strand of CAMJIC010000003.1, from coordinate 11,073 downwards.
GAGAAGCCTGCTGCCTTCAGTGCAGATTCGATCTCTTCGACTGTATGATTCTTCATTCCATCAATAATCTTCCATATTGCATATCAAGGATGCACTATACATTTCCAAGGAGTACTCTCTCAAGGCTCTTCTGAGCAACCTTCTTAAGGCGCGTGAGCAACGACAATTCAGTCGGTTTTTCATGCATCCTGTAACGCGGAAAATATCTTGTCAGGTGAAGCGGCATCCGTGGATCAATCTGCGCGATCCACTCTGCCTGTCTCTCCATATCCGCAGGATCATCGTTCAGACCCGGAACAATCAACGAAGTCAATTCCACATGGCAATTCTGTGAAGCCCTGGTGATAAATGCTTTCACAGTCCCCAAAGCACCGCCAAGCTTTCTGTAAACATCTGGTCTGAAGCCTTTGAGATCAATATTCATGGCATCAATAAAAGGAAGCAGTTCTTCCAGTACGGGAAGCTCTGCCATCCCATTGGTCACCAGAACATTGACCATTCCGGCTTCATGTACAAGCCGTGCGCTGTCCCTTACATACTCATATCCCGTGAGAGCCTCATTGTAGGTGTAAGCCACCCCTACATTGCCCCTGGAAGCTTCTCTCATGGCCAGGGAACACAGCTTTTGAGGAGATACTTCCTGCAAGATCCGGAAGTCAGATTCTCCTGCCATCGATATTTCATAATTCTGGCAAAACGGACAGGAAAGATTGCATCCGTAGCTGCCCACAGACAGTATCATACTGCCGGGAAGAAAATACGCAAGAGGCTTCTTTTCGATCGGATCCAACGCCATGGAAGTAATTTTTCCGTAATTGGTGCAGATCACCTTGCCACCCGCATTCTTTCTGGCACGGCATCTTCCGAAAGCTCCCACCGGAATGTTACAGTGATGGGGACAAACCCGGCATACCGCCGTCTGATCCTCCGTGAATCCCTGATTCCGGAGCATCGTCTGCCCCTCCATGAATTCCTGAGTCCGGAGCGCCATCTGATTTCTCACAAGTTCCTTTTCCTGGCAATTCGCATCACTGCTCATGGCGGATCACCTCAAACCTGTACAGACACACGCCCTGTTCATCCTCACGGATCCCGGCCTTTCTCTTCGCGATACATACCTGATATGCCACATTGTCTACCCCTTCCAGATCCGGGAGAAGCAATCCTCTCCGGTACCCCTTCTCCACGATCACTCCGTACCGCCTGACATCAAGCTCTGTCTCCGATGAGATGGGCTGAGGCGTTGTGAGCACATCTACGCTGATCTCAAGTTGATCCAGTTCCTCTTCACCAATAGGCTCAAAGCGGGGATCCCTTGTTGACGCTGATATGGCATTGAAAATAATCTCCTGAGCAAGGTTCTTCCTGACTGGTTCGATCGTTCCGATGCAGCCGCGAAGTTCTCCATGCTTATGGATCGAAACAAACGCACCGGCCCTGGAAGAGCGCATTTCCTCTGTCAGTTCCTCCGCTAAGGGACGGTAGATCTGTCCCTCACGGATATAGCAGCCGATCGTATTGCGTGCAAGCTGTACATAAAGATCCATCACTGCACCTCCTCTGACAGCGGGTGGTAGATACAGACTCCATATCCGACTCCAAACGTGGCTTCGTGTGACAGCATCCTGCTTTCCACTTCTGTCCCCGCAAATGCCCCGCCCATGATCGTAAATGACCTGTGCCCGCATTCCATGCTGCGTTCGAGCAATTGCTCATCAAAATCAGTTAATGCCGCGAACCTGCCGCTTCCCATGACTTCCATGATCTTTTCGTCATATTCAGGACCTTCCGGACGGTATCCGTACGGTCCGTCTTTCTTCTGGCAGTGACTCAGATCACCGCTGGCTATGAAGGCCCATCTGCGGCCAAGGCGGTCCGCCTGCGCACGGATCATTTCTCCAAGCACACGATGGCTATCAAGCGGCAGGCCGGACAGCCCGACCCTGACCAGGCGGTAATCCGTATACTTCCGATTAATGAAATAAAGGGGTACCATGGTACCGTGATCAAGCTCCGTCGCTCTCTCCCCAATCGTTCCCGCAGGAAAGCCTGATCTGTCAGCGGCAGAAGAGACTGTGACCGTCAGTTCCTCGTCATAATGTACTGAAAAACGCACTTCTCCAGCCCCAAAACGTCCAAAATCCCCGCTTGCCCTGGCTCCGGGGGAAATATGAAAATAATCCCGGTACATCACACTGTGAGGCGATGCGACAACAAGCGTCTCAGGCCGGAGCCTTGCGATATCTTCCGCGACTTCATCAAACGCGTCCAAGGTCTTCTGAATCTTCCTCTCCTCGCCACATCCGATCTCATGGATAGCGATTGGCGGATGAGGTACCATATATCCCGCAACCAGTCCCATAAATCATAGGTTCCTTTCCTTGTTTCCACACCATCAGTCACACCGATCCTTGACATATTCACTCACCTTTCCCTTATAGGAACATATCATTCTGGTATGTCCCTTTCAGAACCAGGTGTCGGCATAACAATCCTATTTATTCTTATCATAGACAAATCACTCTGGCAAATATATGATGATATTGGTAATTAAAAAGGCCATCTGTGCTGATGACCTGATTTGGGAAGACTTATTCTGTTCAGAACAAAGCTGGAAAAACGAGATCGCAGCCTGGGCCGGAGACCGTTTTGGCCAGCTCCGGCTGGCCGGCTCTTTCCGCCTGTCCTATAACGGATCCATGTTTGCGCGGGAAGGGCTCGGCATCCTGGTCTCCTCAATATCCGAGTTCGGAAATCCACTTGTTCACTGAATCTCTGACGCTGTCCTGTTCGTTTTGGGCATCATTGCCTCTGACTGCAAGGCCATCCAATACTGTGCTGTCAGGGCATGCAGAGCTCAATTTTGAATCAAATCCGGACAAGCCGGAGCCTTCATGCGTTGAAAACGGAATCAATGTCTTTCCTGACAATTCCTCCTCATTCTCCTCAAAGAACGTGTACATGATCATCGGCCAGTCGCCCCACCAGACCGGGGCACCGATAAAGATTGTGCTGTATGCTGACAAATCCGGGACTTCCCCTGAATATTCCGGCCTGGCCTTTTCATTCTGTTCCTGCTTTGCCACATCTGTCAATTCATCATATGTCATTGGATAATGATCATCTGCCGGCAGGATTTCAAACAGGTCTGCTCCTGCTTCTTCCCCGATCATTTCAGCTACAATGGCTGTATTTCCCTTTTCTATCTCTCCTACCGTATACTGTTCGCCTGTCCTTGAAAAATATACAACAAGAATACCACTCTCAGCCAGTGGTTCATCATCTGTGCTCTCTTCCGTTTCGGTTTCTACTGTTGTTGAAGCCGCTTCACTGATCTCTGTCACATCTTCTGATGGAGCAGCCTGCTTTGTATCTGCCTTTGTATCAGCGTTAGAGAATACCGTACAGGCAAAGGCCAATATCATTCCTGCCGCAACTGCGCTCATACCTTTTCGCATTTTCATTTCCGCTCTTCCCTATCCTCCTTAATATGTCGAAGCTTTTGAGCTGGTGAGTTTCCAGCCGTCCTGTTCCCTGTGCAGTGTAAAGTCTCCCTGCAGTCTCCATCTTCTCTTTCCGCCGCCGTACACTGAGGCAAGCACCCGGCTTTTTCCAACCATCCTTGCAGTATCGCCGTTGACCTCAACTTCTATGCTGTCATGGTCAGCCGCGTAGTAATTGAACGTACCGTCCTTCAGCCCTGCCAGAAATGCATCTGCTGTCTGCTTCACGCCGGTCATATGGAGCAGATAGTAATCCTCAGACATGATCATTCTCAGGCCATCCTCATCCTTATCGATCATATACTGCCAGTATTCTCTGTATAATTCCTGAATCTCTTCCATACTCCTCAATGGTATTGCCCCCTCGCTCCGCTCAGCGGCTTGTCGTCGCGCCATTCAAATTCGCTTCGCGAATAGGCGCTCCTCAGCAGTATTGCCCCCTCGCTCCGCTCGGTGGCATGTCGCCGCGCCATTTGAATTCGCTTCGCGAATGGGCGCTCCTCAGCTAAGTCCGTTTGCCTTCAGCCAGCGCTTCAGAGTTTCTCTTGATTCTCCTGCCATGCTTCCCGTGATAGGAAGGCCGCCTTTCACTACTGCTCCCGGGCATGTCTTCTTGATATCCCTTTCGCTTTTGCCCATTCCGCTTCCTTCATTGGTACAGAGCGGAAGGATCGTTTTCCCGTTGAAATCATAATGTTCCAGGAAGGTGAATACTGCCATCGGCATCGTTCCCCAGTAATTCGGGTATGCCAGGATCACCGTGTCATACGCATCGATACTATCCGGCATGGATACAAGCTCAGGCCTGGCCTTTGCACGCAGGTCCTTCTTCGCCTCCTCGATGCATGTCATGTAAACCGGCGAATACGGATCCTTCATCTCAATCTTGAACGTATCCGCGTCAATCAGGTCTTTCATGATCCCACACACAGTTTCCGTATTCCCGACCTTCACGTAACGCATTGCGCCGCCGAAATAATTCTCATCCGCCCTCGAAAAGAATGCGATTAATGTCCTTGCCACTGTCCTGCCCTCCTGTGCTTTGATGTGTTTTGGTCTGTATGTCATCATTCTACAGAGCAAGCGTTGCATTGTCCAATTGAAATATGCTATAGTTAATTTAAATATTAAATACCAAGGATCAGAAAGCATGAACACGAAACAGATCGATTATTGTATTGAAGTGGCTCATACACTGAATTTCAGCAGGGCAGCGGATAATCTTTTTGTCAGCCAGCCTACCTTCTCGTATCAGATCAGGCTGCTGGAAGAAGAGGTGGGATTCGCGATATTTGAAAGAAATGGAAAAGGCGCTGCGCTGACGCCTGCCGGTGCCCAGTTTGTGTCATTCCTCACCGGCATGCGAGAGGATCTGAAACGCGCCATCGAGCAGGGGCAGAACTTCAGCGTGAAATACAAAGACAGCATCTCCATCAGCCTGATGGTCCGGCAGGCAGTGTATTTCCTTCCGGAAGCGATGCGCCTTTTTGAGGAGAAGAATCCGGAGACACAGATCCTTCCCGTCTTCCAGTATGAAAATGGAATGGAGTCCTTTCTCCATGGTGACGTGGATATCCTGTTTGCGTTGAAAGAACAGACAAAGCAGCTTTCCGGCTCCCGTGTCCACGACTTATTTGAGAGCCATATTTACCTGATCACGCAGCTGGATGACCCGCTCTCCGCCAGAAACCTGATCAGGGAAGAAGACCTCTATGGCCGCACGCTGATGGTAGGCGGAGGATCCCCAAAAGCCCTGAAGGCAGTCCAGCACCGTCTGATCAGTTCGGGGAAAATCAGTTACTTCAACAGCGCGGACCACGATACCACCCTCACCAATGTTGCCGCCGGACGCGGAATCTGTCTTGCCCCAGGCTTCCTCAACGATCACAGCGGCCAGTTTGCCTGGATTCCATTTGACTGCAGCGAATCCTTTTCCTGTGTCCTGTGCACACACAAAGATGACAAAAGAGAGTCGGTCAGCGCATTTCTTGATACGCTCCGAGAACTGTACGCCGATGCCGTCGCATTTCCACTGTGAATCCGGCAAGAAAAGAAATTGGTAAACAATCTTCATTATGACAGGAGGGAGATTATGAGTATCATTCTGTTTCTTTCAGGAATGATTGTCCTGGCTTTTTATATCCCGGAGAAGATCCGTGGGTATACGTTAAAGGCTGCTTTCCTGAAAACAGCCGTATCCATGTTGTTTGTTGCAGTTGCTGTAACAGCTTTCTCTTCAGCCAGGATTGCTCCCTTTGTCATCATGGGCCTCATCTTCGGCCTGCTCGGGGATATATGGCTCGACCTGAAATATGTTTTTCCGTCTCATGACAACACTTTCACCTATGCCGGATTTTCTGTTTTCGGTATCGGACATATCCTGTACGTCTCAGGGCTGCTCTTCCAGTATGGTGCGGGAATCTACCTTTTCGCTTCGTTTGCCCTGGCCGGAATATCCACTGCTCTTGTCAGCTTTCTGGAAAAGCCGATGAAGCTTGCCTATGGAAAAATGAAGCCAATCGTCCTCATCTATGGGTTCCTGCTCTTCTCTACCGTATTCGTATCAGGTGCCCTGCTCATTTTGCACAGGGCTCCCGCCCTTTGTATGGTCTTTATCGGCAGTGCCCTTTTCGCTGTTTCAGACCTTGTTCTAAGCGGCACATATTTCGGGAAAGGTAAAGACAGGCCGGTGGATATCATCTGTAATTACCTGACTTACTATCCGGGACAGTTTCTGATCGCTTATTCCCTGACCCTCCTGAAATAAGAAACGGACAAGGTAGTCAGGTAATCCGTGCGATGACCGGGTTCCCCTGATCAAGATCAGAACTCCCTATGAATCCATGATCAATATGGATACTCCTGCGCTGGATCAGCAGGGCAGCAAAGCTGCCTCCAAGAGAACTACCATACGCTCCATCCACATGGCCTGAGTGTCGCTTCAGGATATACCCTGTAAAGGAAGTCAGGATGATAAACGCGAATACAACACCACTGGCACCGCAAAGGGCTACAGACGGAAAGAAAATATTGTTGACCAGTCCCGTTACCAGCGCGGTAATCAGGATCACCTTGACCAGAGCGGAAGATCCGTACTTTTCTTCCAGCATCGGGCCAAGAAGAAGAATATAGGCAGCATTGCTCATGAAATGTGACCATCCTGAATGTCCAAGGACATGCGTAAACAACCGCACATAAGTAAGCGGCGATGCCAGAGATGACCGGTATGTCTGAAAGAACAGATTCGTGCTTCCCCCTCCGGTCAGGATTCCCAGAAATGTAGCAAGAAACATAAGTGCTGCAAATCCTATTACTACCGGCGCATTCAATACTATCCTGGGTTTCGTTTTCATTCAGCCACCACCTATACTGCCTGATTTAATTCCGAATCAAAATCGTTCCAATTCCAATATGCTTTATGCGAAACCGCTAGCCCTTCACAAAATGGTGTATCGCGATATCCACAACTTTATCCGGTGTATCTGCCGAAGAGCCCAATGAATGACCCTCGTTCTCAAAGAAATGAATCGGGATCTGATACTTCTGAGCAAATGCCTCGGCTTTCCTCGGACTGATCACAGAATCTTTCAGTCCATGTGCCATGACAATTTCATTGCTGCCAAATCTGGCCGGATCAAAAATGGCAAACAGATCATTCTTTGCAAGGTCATCATAGAATCCCTGTGTAATCCTTACAGGCTGATGCGCGTCATCCAGACTGTAATTGAAGAATCCGCTCTCATTCAACTGCCGCAGCTTTTCCCGTTCCTCATTTGATGGATTCTCTTTGATGAAAAGATCCGGCATATTCACAGCAGCACTTCTGAAAAACGTCCTTCTGCCGGTATGCTCCCTTGTGCTGATGTACAGGCCGATTATGTAAGCACCAAAGCTCGATCCAAAGTAATAGATGGGAAGAGCCGGATAAGCATTGCAAATATACATCTCCGCTAAAGCAATGCTCTCTATACACGCCTCAATCCGCAGCGTTTCCAAATATGATTCCTCCCTGCCATGACCGGGAAGATCAATCCCGATCATCCCCAGACCTGCCGCCGGAAGCTTACGTAAAAGCACCTGATAAGTTGCACACTCTTTACTGCTTGAAAACCCATGAACAGCAATCACTATGCCTTTGCAGGGATCCGGAATCTGCTCTATGCAGGAAACACAATATCCACCTGGCTTCTTCAATATCGTTTTTTTCATATTAATCTTCATTACATGATTTCTCAATCAAGGTACATTTGACCAACTCAAAATTCTACTTCTTCATGACTGTCATTCTACCACGGGTCAGAAAGGTATTTTAACGTTTTTAACAGTGACTGTCACCACCGTTGATAAAAACTGCCATCAGGATAATCTATTATATCACAAAACGTCTTTTGCCGATTTCTTTCTCAAGGCTAAAAAATACATCATCGTTTGAAAGATCTTCCCACGTATAATCACAGATATATTCAAATGAATAGAATGAACTCTCATAATATATCTTTTGAGCCTGATCTCTACTATATATCTTCATCTCCTCGAAGTCTACAAATGAATCAGGAAACGGTTTTCTCTCATGAACAGGAATCATCTCACCTTCCTTTTGATCTGCTATGAATGCGTCAGTACTCAACACGATAATACAAGGCTTGCTCCAGAAACCATGATTTTTCCACAAGATTTCTCAGACTATCCAAATCTTACGCCTTCTGAATGATACATCGTACATCTCTGACATCACTTTCATCGTCAAAAGCTTCTTTCCATTTTAGCGTATGATCCTTTCGGACATTCAAACCATATTATAGCTGTCCCCAGCTTCATTGGTTCAGAAATGAAACAACCCTTTCCTGAAAATCCCGATAATACGGTTTCTCATACATGAGGATATGGGATCCACCCTCAATCTCCTGCACCCTGGATCCTTCCGGAAGCAGTTCAAACGCCTCATTCAGCAGTTTATGATTCATATATGGATCTTTGCTTCCATAGATCACCAGGGTCGGGACATTAATCCTCTCCAGGTCGATTAATCTTGTATTATTATCAACAAAAACATCCCTGCTCCATCCGTTTGGACTGGAATCGCCATCATAATGCCAGCAGCTTGAGCAAAAGAGCTCAATCAGAATCGAATCCGTTATTTCAGGATCAAATGCACCGTCTTCCTGCTTTTGGAAATCCTCTGCAGCCCCTTCCCATGTATTATGGCTGAAAGGCTCTTTGCCTTCCTGTTCACCTAATCCCGAAAGAATAGGCGCATAAAGTACAAGCTTTCTGACATATTCCGGATGATCTACCGTAAATATTCCTGCTGTCATCGTACCCCAGCTCCATCCGAGAATATCAATCTGCTCCTGCCCGCTGTTCCTGCGGATTTCATCTGCCGCAGCACAAATATCCTCAACAGCATAAGCAGTATCCGGCATAAATCCGTCTTCCACCTGTCCGGATTTCCCATATCCCGCAATATCCAGCCGCCAGACCGCATATCCTTGCCTGGCAAGAAAACGCACCAGACTGTAGTCCTGATAATCAATATCAAACTCATGGGATGAGTAAGATGATCCGTGAAGCAGCAAAATCTGCCGTCCCGGTTCCGGAACTCCTGCACTCACACAATCAAGGTGCAGGGAGATCCCATTTCGCTCCAAAGGATACTCCTTACAGCAATATGAGATCTCGCCCTGGGCAGCAAGAGCACTTTCTTGGGCAACGGCCTGAATTATCAGGCAAATCATCCACAGCAAGGATATTGTTCTAATCTTTGTCAATCGCATATCTTCCGCCATTCATTCTTCTAATCTTTTCAAGAAACAGTATTCAGAGCGGTATCTGGAAAAACGCATTTCAGTCTTCCTGTAAAGCCCATTTTTACTCCTGACATCCGGAATACCTCTTTGCATAGGCGTAAGCACCTGAATCTCCGCAGATGGGATGTGATAGTAGCGCGTCAGGCCGCTTTACGATGTCAGCAAGACTGTTCAATGGTTCGGTGCTGTTCTCTAAGTCTTGTAAATCTTCGTCGCATGGCTGGTGCTCACATCATGCCCCTGCAGGAAGAGCATGATGTTCTTGATCTCCTTCTGCTCCTGCCAGCTCTGTTTGATCCGCTCCACTCTTGTCCGGCCGATTCCGGGAACCGTATTCAGCCTGTCCGGATCGGTCTCGATAATCTCCAAAGTATCCTTGCCGAATTCCTGCACGATCTTCTTCGTGAATTTCGGACCGATGCCCTTGATCAGTCCGCTGCCGAGATACTTCTCGATCCCGAACACAGTCGCAGGCAGTGTCTCTTCAAATAATTCCATCAAGAACTGCCTGCCATATTTCGCGTCTACCTTCCAGTTGCCGCTACAATCCCGCCGATGATATGAGTCACCTGGGAAACGTTGTCATTGACAAAAACCCCCTCATAAATCTGCTGTCCGATAAAAATGACTACAACCGCTATGAATGTCAGAGGGATCTCCCTTGTCTTAAACCCTGTGAAGGAAGTTGGCTCCCATGTTGAATATCAATCTTCCCTTTCTCCACAATTCCGTCAAGCATAACACTTAAAGAATATTGATCATTAAAACATCGGGTTAGGTTGCTGTTATTCATTTCCATAGTGTGCATATCCTCATCGCTTGTTTCCAGGGCTCGATTCTACTGCTTGCACTCTACTTTATCCTGAGAATCTGTCCATTTATTGCAAACGCCTCCGGGCTGATATCCACCTCTGAACTGCATACTACTTCAGATAGCTTGTCACATCCACCAAAAGCCCAGGCATATATTTTTCTCATACCGGTGCCGCATACAACTTTCTTAAGCTTCTTACAGTCTTTAAAAGCGTATGGAGGGATTGCTTTAACACCATCCGGCAGAATGATCTCTTCAATTCCACACCTGACAAATGTATATCCCCACAATGTTTTCAGTCTCGAGGGGAGATTCAAATACCGGAGATCGTAACACCCGTCAAACAGGAATTCACCAAAATCCGTAACAGTATCTGGAATGTAAACTGACTGTATTTCCTTATGCCCCGCAAACAGTTTATCAAAGAGAATCGTTACCGGCTTCCCTAAGAATGATTCAGGGATTCGGACATCCTTTTCATTACCTCTGTAACCAGTAACAGTGTATGATTGTTCATCATAGTTTAGCCGAAAACTGAATTCCTGCATTGTTATCTAATCCTTTTCATCACTTTGCTACCAACGGCAGAATCTTAGCACCAGGAATTCCTAAAAATCATCAATCATTATGTTCCTGATTCTGAATTTAGGAAGTGCAACGGGAGCAGCAGTCTTATATGCAGCGTAATCCACTCCGTCCTTCAACTTATTCTCATTTGCCAGCTTGCCATCCCTGTTTAACGGTGCCTGTCACTTGTAACTTAATGATATTGCCAGAAGCGGAATCTCTATTGACTATTTTCCGTAGTAGTCTATAATGTAGTCAAAGAAATGGCGCTTCATCCAACGGTGATTGTCACCACCGTTGATTAATAACTACCGTCAGGATAATCTGTTATATCACAAAACGTCTTTTGCCGATTTCTTTCTCAAGGCTAAAAAATACATCA
>CAMJIC010000002.1 GCA_946405675.1 uncultured Clostridia bacterium | reverse complement strand
AGGCAGCGATCAAGGCGGAGAAGTGATCAAAGCAATTCTGCACATCAGAAGGCAGTTTCGTGAAACAGGCAAGCAAGTGATTGCTCTGCATACGGTTTCGGTTCAGGTGATCTCATGACATCCGGCACCGGACGGAAGAATCGGTCCGGCGGCCGGGAAGTGTGGGTAATATACTGAATCTAAGACAGCGGAAGTCCGGAAGGACTTCCGCTTTGTGTTCATTGTGTTCAAAATAAAGCCCTGATTTTTGCTGATTCTTCGTCGTTTCTGCAATTGACTCCCGTTTTGTCCTTGTGATAGTATGTTTGCGGGTTAAATGTACGACTACAGTGAGAGGGAAACCTTTCGCTGTACAGCTTTTTATGTGGGAGGAAAGTCTATGATCAGCCAGAATATCAGTGGTACTCAGGGCGGAAACATCGGAGAGATGATTCCGCATATTGTCCAGACCGCATGTGCTTACAAAAGCGTGATTACGTTTGAAGTGAATGAGAAGCGTGTCAATGCAAAGAGCATCATGGGAGTTATGGCACTGGCAAGCCAGGATTCACCAAAGATCAAGATCTATGCGGATGGGGAAGACGAAGAGGAAGCCGTAAAGAAGATCGCGAGCCTTCTGGGGTAAGGGAGTAATCAGTCGTTCATACCGAAAGGGACGTACAGCATGCTGTACGTCCCTTTTTATGCTCCTTTTCTACGTCCTTTTTTATGTCCCATTTGGGAATGGCAGGCAGCAACATGCCTTGTGCAGGATGGCTGCCGCAGAAGGGGTGTGGGATCAGGAGCGGAATGACATTACAACCGGATGTTCTTCCTGGCAAAAGTCATCGAAGAGAGATCAGCGCAGCAGTACATCCATGATCCGCTCATAGTCATTGCGCGATTCCATGTGGTCGAGCACATTGTCAACGATATCGTAGCGGTCTGTGATGATCCCGTCAACGCGCTGGCGCACCATGTTAAGCGCGGTCTGCCGGCTGTTTACCGTCCAGCAGTACGTTTTTTTCCCTTTGGAATGGATCGCTCTGGTACGAGAGCGGCTGATCGCATTGGACTGGGCCAGAAGGAGATTACCGGCAAGGTCGGCAGGAGTGCCGTATGCGAAAAAGTACAGATATCCGCACATGGTTCCGGGGAGGTTTTTGGCAATATAGCTGATCAGGCTGTAGTTCATGGAGATCAGCACGCAGTCATCCTCCATGCCGCGTTCCCGGACCATCCGCGCCACGTCACGGGCCATCTTTACATCCGCGTCGGCACCCTTGAGCTCCAGATAGAGCCGCGCATGCCCATTTGCCCGGTCAAGCACCTGTGAAAGGAGCGGGATATGGCGTTCCTCGAAATCCGGGCTGGGAAGCTTCAGCTGCCGGACTTCCTCCAGAGTCAGCTGGTTGATGCTTGTGGACAGGCCGCACATCCTCTTCAGGGTACTGTCATGGAAAATGACATAGTGGCCGTCTTTTGTCCGCTGGATGTCGGTCTCCATGGCCGGAGCGCCCAGAGCGAGCGCCGCCTCCATTCCTTCCAGGGTATTTTCCGTGTCCAGGTCTCCGCCCAGACGGTGTACGACGGGCTCGATATACTTGGCAGGCGGATAGATCTCATTGAATCGGATCAAGGAACCTGCGGTGAACAGGGCAAGTGCCCCCAGGTAAAGCAGGAAGACACATGCCATCAACGCCTTCCGTCTGATCCGGAAGGCGGGGAGCGCAGGAGAGCGGGAGCTGTGTACCATACGGTGGTACAGCAGCGCCGCCTTCAGGGGAAGGATCCACACGCAAAGAAGGACGGTGAGAACCAGGATAGAGAGGAAAAGATAGGTTGTCAGGAGCACCAGAACCCTTCTGGGAACTGCCGGAAGGGGATGGCAGAGGAACTGGATCAGCTTTGGCGCATACAGGAACAGCCCGGCGGCGCACAGCAAAAACAGGCAAAAAAGGAGAGCGGATCCAAGGATTTCTCTAAACAGCATGCGGCGGTGTGCCTTCACGAAGGCACGGGTGCGGCGCTTTGCCGTCGGAGGAGTTTCCTGACGGAGCAGGATATCGTGCAGGAGCAGAGGGTTGCGCACAAGCGGAATGCAGAGCAGGAGAAAAACGGCAAAATAAAGCACCATGGTGATCAGCTTTTTGCTCAGAAGATACCGGAGGTATCCGGGGATCTCAAAGGGGTTCGGGACAAAGGCAAGCAGGGGCAGGGTAATAAAAAGGACGAAGGTAAAATGGTACAGTATGATCGGAACCGCTTCTTTGCAGAGGAAAAGCCGGATTGATGAGACGCTTTTTCTGATGAGGCGGGTTGGACGGATTCTTTTTTGATGCAGCAGATCGTCCGACAGCAGGATGATGCCGTTCAAAATGAATCCGCTGATCATGCCGAGCAGGATCAGAACCAGGACAAGTATGACATACCCCTTCCAGGAGCGGAAGAACGAAGGAAAATTAAAGCTCGTAAGCGCCGCGTATCCGAAGGAACGGATTAAGGCTGACGCAGTGATGTCCAGAAGACGCATGGCGAGAAGGACGGCTGCACAGAAAAAGAGAGAGAAGGAGAACATCCATCCCGGGGAAAAGGCAGGAAATGCAAGCCGGAGAATTCTGCCGCACAGAGCCCTGAGGACGGGAAGAAACTGTTTTTTCGTGGTGCTTTGTTCGCTCATTTTCAACTCCCATCGATGATATCCGCATAGGCTTGTCTCCTCATGATTTGATTTTATCATACCTGAATGCGGCCTGTAATGAGAGATTACTGTTTTGAACAAATTACTCACACCTTCCGGCTGAAACGTGATATGATGGTCGTAGTTCAGCACTCATGCACTCCAGTGTACCGGACCCGCTGAAGCATGGATCCGGCATTCGCTGATATGGGGTGTTGGAACGTCACACAACAGACAGGGAAGACAAGAATAAGGAGGGGACCGGAAATGGAAACCAGGCCGTATGTATCATGGGAACTGATCGGAAGCTTTATGACAGATGCGTTCAAGGCTGTCGGCGTGCCTGACGAGGATGCCAGACTGTGCGCGGATGTCCTGATGGAGAGTGACCGGAGGGGGATCGAGAGCCATGGATGCAACCGTTTCAAGCCGATCTATATAGACCGGATCGAGGCGGGGATCCAGAAGCCTGTGACGGAGTTTGAGGTACTGAAGGATACAGCGACCACGCTGGTTGCGGATGCCCATGACGGAATGGGCATGGTAGCGTCCAAGAAGGCGATGGACGCGATATTGGAAAAGGCGGAAAAGTACGGGATGGGTATGGCGGCAGTGCGCAACTCGACCCATTACGGGATCGCGGGATACTGGGCGATGATGGCGTCAAAGAAGGGGATGATCGGGATCACGGGAACCAACGCGCGCCCATCGATCGCTCCGACCTTTGGCGTAGAAAACATGATGGGAACCAACCCGCTGACATTTGCCCTTCCGACGGATGAGGAATTCCCGTTCGTGCTGGACTGCGCGACATCCATTACGCAGAGAGGCAAGATCGAGTACTTTGCCCGTACCGGGAAGGACACACCCAGGGGCATGGTGATCGGACGCAGCGGTGAAGCAATGACGGACAGCGAGAAGATCCTGAAGGCGCTGACTGAGGGCGAGGCCGCCCTGGCTCCTTTGGGCGGGATCGGAGAAGAACTTGCCGGATACAAAGGATATGGGTACGCGGCGGTGGTCGAGATCCTGTCAGCGGCGCTTCAGGCGGGAAGCTTTATGAAGATGCTGACCGGCATGGATGAGAATGGGCAAAGGAGGCCGTATCATCTGGGGCATTTCTTCATCGTGATCAATCCGGAATTCTTCCTTGGCGCGGAGAGCTTCCGCCACACCTGCGGGGAGATCCTGCGGCAGCTGCGCGCATCGCAGAAGGCGCCGGGAGAGGAGCGGATCTACACGGCAGGCGAGAAGGAATGGCTGGTCTGGCAGGAACGGAAGGATAAGGGCGTACCGGTAGGGGATGCGGTGCAGAAGGAATTCATCGCAGTGCGTGACAAATATCATCTGCCCTATACCTTCCCGTTTGAAAAATAAAGAACGGCAGCAGTCCGCTCTGCAAGCTGCAAGCTACACCCCCGCCAGCTGGCCGGTGGGGGTGACTTGCTACGGCGACTGACGGCGCTGCGTGCCGGTTCCTGTATATTTCAAAAAGGAAAAATGAGACTTGACAAAGAAAGGGATCTGGTGTAGAGTATCATCGTTGTCAAGAATGTGTGTGCGTAGCTCAGCTGGATAGAGCGTCTGGCTACGGACCAGAAGGTCGCGAGTTCGAATCTTGTCGCGCACGCGGAAGTGTTCAGGACGGACACTCTGAGACTGCCTCCGGAATATTGCCGGAGGCAGTCTTCATTTTACCAAAGAGAGTCTCCGGGCAGAGCAAAGCAGGTGTAAGAGGAATTGGAATCGACGACGAATGAGGGAGAGACTCTTTTTTCCGACTTGTCCGGAAAAGGGGTCTCTTTTGTTCCTGATAAGGAAAGAACGAGGATCATGATGCATCTGATAAATTATAAGATGACCCTGCAGTATGAGGGGACGAGGTACCGTGGCTGGCAGAAGCAGCCTGGGGTTGAGAATACAATCCAGGGGAAGCTGGAGACCCTTTTGTCACGGCTGATGGAGACACCGGTTGAAGTGTATGGGGCCGGGAGGACGGATGCGGGCGTGCATGCACTGGGGCAGGTCGCCAGCTTCCGTGTTCCGGAGGAAGGGCTTCGTGCTTTGGCAGGGAAAGAGCTTTGTATCGCGGGCTGGCCGGGGATTGAGAATTTAATGGATGACAGGGTGCTTCCATCTGTCCAAAAGCGCAGGGAGGACGCGGCGCTGTTTGCCGCTTTGAACCATTACCTTCCGGAGGATATCGCCGTAATCCGGCTTGTGCGTTCATCTGACCGGTTCCATGCGAGATACCTGACTGCGTCCAAGTGGTATCAGTACAGGATCCGTACCAGCTGCGTGAGCGATGTGAGGAACCGGAGGTTTCTCTGGCAATATGGAGAAAGCCTGGATCCGGAGCGGATGCGGAAAGGGGCAAAGGCACTGGTCGGGCGCCATGATTTTGCTTCCTTCTGCGGGCTGAAGATGAAGAAAAGCACGGTAAGAACTGTGAGCAGGATCGACATTACCCAGCCGGATACGGATACAATTGTTCTTGATTTTTACGGGGATGGCTTTCTGAACCATATGGTACGGCTGATGACAGGGGAGCTTGTAGAGGTCGGGGCTGGAAGGCTCGAGTGTGAGGCGATCGAAAGGATTCTTTCCGCGTGCAGGAAGGGAGCTGCTGACAAGACAGCTCCTGCCAGTGGGCTGACCTTGATGGAAGTGAGGTACTGACGCCTGACGCTGCATGTTACGCCCCTGCCACGGACCTGCCAGTGTTACTGTTCACTGCCCAGCCGGGAAGTGGACAGTTACGCTGGCAGGGGTGTGACTTGTAACCGCAGGAGAGGTCTCTCCCCGAATCTATCCGCAGGAGCATTCCCATGAACCGCTTCCATGTGGTATAACAGACTCAGAGCGAATCCGCGAGGCCGCCGGCAAAGACCGGGCGGATACCGGATTGTCTCGTTTCAAGCAGATGCCCTTGTCTCAGGGCGGGTTTTGGCATTGAGGAGAAGTGTATGGCACAGCAAACAGTGAATTACAAATGTCCATCGTGCGGGGGGCCGCTGCATTTTGACTCTGCAAGCGGAAAACTGAGGTGTGAATATTGCCTGTCTTCCTATTCCCCGGATGAGATTGCCAGGATGTATGGCGATCAGTCCGAGCCGGGGGCAGGCAAGCAGAAGGTTGAGTTTGACGCTGAGCAGGAGGCGGATGTCCTGAGGCGGAAAGAGGATGAGATCCGGGTCGGGGGAAAATGGGATTCCTCTACAATTCCTGCGGACTGGGGCGAGGATTCCGCGAATATGGTGGTATATTCCTGCCCGAGCTGCGGAGGCGAGATCCTGGCGGACAGGTCTACGGCGGCGACATCCTGTCCGTACTGCTCGAACCCGACCATCATTCCGGCTCAGCTGAGCGGCGACAGGCGGCCGCAGTACATCATTCCGTTTAAGCTGGATCAGAATGCGGCGATGGAAGCCTACAAGAAGCATTGCAAGGGAAAGATCCTGCTTCCGAAGACCTTTGCGCAGCAGAGCACTGTCGAGAAGCTGAGGGGGATCTATGTTCCCTTCTGGCTGTTTGACAGCCATGTCAGCGGCGATTACTCCTTCCTTGGCGAGATAAAGACTTCCAACCGGGAGGGGGACTACATCGTGACAAGGACAAGGCAGTTCTCGATCCGGCGGAGCCTGGAGCTGGGATTTGAGATGATCCCCGCGGATGCATCCCGCAATATGCCGGATGACCTGATGGACAGCCTGGAACCGTTCGACTACTCTCAGATGCAGACATTTTCTACGTCCTATCTGCCGGGATACCTTGCAGACCGCAGTGATGTCTCGATCGAGGAAAGCGCGGAAAGGGCGAAGAACCGGGCGGTTGCGAGCGCCCAGAATATCGCGTTCATGGACGCGCGCAAGGGGCCTTACACCAGTGTGCTTCCCTTCGGAAGCCAGGTTGCATTTGAAAAAGGGCAGGTGCATTACGCGCTCCTGCCGGTATATATCCTGAAGGTGGCCTGGAACGGAAACAATTATCTCTACGCGATGAACGGGGAGACCGGCAAGTTCGTCGGAGACCTCCCGGTTGACAAGGGCAGGTTCTTCGCCTTGTTTGGAGGCAGCGCCGGCGCTTTGTTTATCCTGTTTTACCTGATCGTCCAGCTTATCCTGGGATGGCTGTAAGGAGGGGCGGCTATGAAGAGAGTGAAAGAGATCTGGTCAGTACTGGCCGCAGTGATTATTATCAGCCTTTCCATCCCGGCATTTGCTTTTGCGGGAAGCATGGAGGAGGCACAGGGCAGATATGACGCGGCTGAGTGCACAAAAGGGGACGACAGTTATACCTGTGAAGGAGAATATCTCCTTCTGAACGAGGACGGCAGCGGAGAGATCCGGTTCAATGACAATATTTATACCTTGGACTGGGAGCTTGACGGGACGAACCTGAGCTTTCAGGATGAGGAAGGGGAAAAGGGAACCGGAACACTGGAAAATGGGCGGATCGAAGCAGAGTACATGGACTATGATTACGTCTATGTAAAGGCACAGGATGCCCAGAAGGATGGCCTCGTGTCCCAGGCTGCCAATACGGCGGACAGTTCCGATGGGGCGTCGGGCACGCAGGCGGACGAAAACAGCCAGGTGAACGACAGCGTGCAGACTGCTCAGGACCCGGTGGACCTCGCCTCGATCCGTACCGGCAGCGGCCCGGTGGTCTATGACGTGACTGCCCGGGAAGTGGTCAGCGGCGCATCCGGCATTACCGAGGATTCTTCGGTCTGGAAGCTCGATTACATCGCGATGAACGATGACGGAACCGGCGTATTCATGTTCAACATGGCGGCATTTTCCATCCGCTGGAAGCTGGAGGGAACGAAGTACACATTTACCGACCACCGGGGCAATCAGTTCACCGGAACGGTTGACGGGAACCGGATCACCGGCGTCTACGGCAAGTACCGTTATACGTTTGTGCAGTCAGACCTGGAGCTTCCGGTATACAGTATCGCTCCGGACAGGTGGAACAAGGGGCTCCCCCCCGTAACAGACCAGGCAGATAAGCTCACGGATGCGCAGGAGCAGGCATATACCCGGAAGGCGCAGGAGCTTACGGACAAATATGATGTCGGGGTGTATGTGGTGCTTCTGGACAGCAGTAGCCGTTTTACCTGGACCGGAAACATGCAATCCCTGAGCGAGGAGATCTGGGCCGGATATTCCCTCGGGGTCGGGGCAACCGACAAGAAGGCAAGCCATGCGGAAAACGCGAATGAAGCATGGAAGGACAGCATCATCCTGACGGTTTCATTTGACAACCGGAAGTATGACATCTGCGTAACGGGAAGCTATGCGGACTGGGCGTTCAACCCGGCCTCCCAGGAAATGATCCGCGACCATTTTGTGGATGATTTCAGGGAAAACCAGTGGAACACCGGTATCGGCGATTTCCTGGACAGCGTGGAAGATGAGCTGGACCTTGCCTCCAAAGGGCATGTCTACAGCTTTAAGTACAGTGGGATGGGACGGATGATCGGCATCATTGCCCCGATTGTCCTGGCTGTGCTCTTTGGCTACGGGATCGCAGCCCTGATGCGTGCTTCGATGAAGGACACGCAGGAGGCACAGAACGCTTCTGTCTATGTGTCAGGCAGCAAGATGAAGTTCACCAGGCGGGAAGACCGGTACATCCGGACCCTTGTATCGCGGGTCTACAGCCCGAGGGAGAAGAGCAGCTCCGGCGGCGGAGCTGGCGGCCATTCCTCCAGCGGAAGCTCCCACACCAGCGGATCCTTCTGACGAATATTGCATCGAAAACCTGCAGATGATATACTGACTTACGTGTTTTACATTCGGAATCTCCCGGCGCCGGGCATGAGACTGCCCGGCTGACAGGGTACGGTTCGCGGCGGAAGCAAAGCGGCCGGATGAGGATGTAAGATACGGTGAAATTGCTATGATTCTATCAGCGACAAACGCGGAGGATGTCTGAACTATGAAAAAAGTGGAAGATTATGTAAGGACAATTCCGGATTTTCCGGAGCCAGGGATCATGTTCCGTGATGTGACAAGCGTACTGGCGGATGCAGACGGGCTTAAGCTTGCGATCGATGAGATGCAGAAGCTGATCGGCGCTCCGGAGGACGTGGATGTGATCGTGGGACTGGAGTCGCGCGGATTTATATTCGGAATGCCTTTGGCATATAATCTGCATAAACCGTTCGTTCTGGTGAGGAAGAAGGGCAAGCTTCCCTGTGAGACCATTGAGCAGACCTATGACCTGGAATATGGCAGCGCTACGATCGAGATGCATAAGGATTCCATCAAGCCGGGCCAGAAGGTCGTGGTGGTGGATGACCTGATCGCGACGGGCGGGACGGTTGCCGCGGCAGTGAAGCTGATCGAGAAGCTTGGCGGCACAGTGGAGAAGTGCGTTTTCCTGATGGAGCTTGCCGGACTGAACGGCAGGCAGAAGCTGGAAGGATATGACGTGAAGTCTGTCATTTCCTATGATGGGAAATAAAAACGATTCGGCATCCCCCGCCGCGCAGAACGCTTGTGTTCTGCGCGGCGGGGGTGGTGAATCGTTATGGACAATAAAGAAAATGCTGTAGCTGTTCCGAACAGGTTCTGAACAGCTGCTAAATGCTCTTAATTGATTTCGGGCAGGTCTTGTATGGCGGAAGACAGGTTGACGGCGCCAGATGCCGGGACAAAACTGAATTACAGGGAGGAGATTCCGGATTCTGTCACAGAAGGCCGGAAGCTTTCTGATGCAGAGAGGTTCCAGATCCGCCGGGCGGACGCCTCCGCGAAGACGATGCATGATTTCACCAGCCCGGAGGAGCTTTACGGAGAGCTGGTAGCCGGAATCAGGAAGTACCATCCGTCCGATGATATTTCCATGATCGAAAAGGCTTACCGGATCGCCTATGATGCCCATAAGGATCAGAAGAGGAAATCAGGAGAGCCTTATATCATCCATCCGCTGTGCGTTGCGATCATCCTTGCGGACCTGGAGCTGGATAAGGAGACCATTGTGTCCGGCCTGCTCCATGATGTCGTGGAAGACACGATCATGACGGAGGAAGAGATCAAGGCGCAGTTTGGCCCTGAGGTCGCCCTTCTGGTAGACGGGGTGACAAAGCTGGGAAGACTGAATTATTCCTCGGATAAGCTGGACACGCAGGCGGAGAACCTGAGGAAGATGTTCCTGGCGATGGCGAAGGATATCCGGGTCATCCTGATCAAGCTTGCGGACCGTCTGCATAACATGCGCACGCTGCAGTACATGCGCCCGGAGAAGCAGAAGGAGAAAGCGAGGGAGACCAGGGAGATCTATGCTCCGATCGCGCAGCGCCTTGGTATCAGCAAGATCAAGGTGGAGCTGGATGACCTGTCCCTGAAGTACCTGGAGCCCGAGGTCTATTATGACCTTGTGGAGAAGGTTTCCCTGAAAAAGGGAGAGCGTCAGGCGTTCATCGATGAGATCGTGCGCAATGTCGAAGTCCATGTCAGCAAGGCAGGAATCCATGCGGAGATATATGGGCGCGCGAAGCACCTGTTTTCCATTTACAAAAAGATGGTGAACCAGGGCAAGTCGATCGACCAGATCTATGATCTGTTTGCGGTCCGCATCATCGTGGATACGGTCAGGGACTGCTATGGGGCGCTGGGCGTGATCCATGAGATGTACAAGCCTGTGCCGGGGCGGTTCAAGGATTACATCGCGATGCCGAAGGAGAACATGTATCAGTCGCTTCACACGACTCTGATCGGGCCGGGGGGTACCCCGTTTGAGATCCAGATCCGGACCTTCGACATGCACCGGGTGGCGGAATATGGTATCGCTGCCCACTGGAAGTACAAAGAGGCCTCAGACGGGAAGAAGGTCAGCAGCCAGAAGCAGGAGGAAGAGAAGCTTACCTGGCTTCGGCAGATCCTGGAGTGGCAGCAGGAATCGGACAATAAAGAGTTCCTTTCCCTGCTCAAGAGTGACCTGAACCTGTTCAATGACAGTGTTTACTGCTTTACACCGACAGGAGATGTGAAGACCCTTCCGAACGGATCGACGCCGATCGATTTTGCATACAGCATTCATTCGGCGGTGGGCAACAATATGGTCGGCGCCCGGGTCAACGGGCGGCTTGTCACCATTGATTACCAGATCCAGAACGGTGACCGGATCGAGATCATTACCAGCCAGAATTCGAAGGGACCCAGCGCGGACTGGCTGAAGATTGTCCGGAGCACGCAGGCGAAAAATAAGATCAATCAGTGGTTCAAGCATGAGAACAAGGAAGACAATATCATCCGCGGAAAGGAGATGCTCTCTGCTTTCTGCAAGGCAAAGGGCCTGAGCCTTCCGGAGCTGCTGAAACCGGAGTATACGGAAAGCGTCACCAGGAAATACGGATTTAAGGACTGGGAGAGTGTGCTGGCGGCGATCGGACATGGCGGCCTGAAGGAAGGCCAGATCGTCAATAAGCTGCAGGAATGCGCTGCCAGGGATCGCGCAAAGGCTCTGACGGACGAGGATATTCTCAGCCATGGCCCGAAGGGAGAGCGTCCGAAGGCCACGCGGTCACGAACCGGGATCATCGTGCGGGGGATGGAAGATGTATCCGTGCGCCTGTCCAAGTGCTGCAGCCCGGTTCCGGGGGATGACATCGTCGGATTCATTACGCGGGGAAGAGGCGTTACGGTCCACAGGAAGGACTGCGAGAATGTGACAGGGCTTCCGGAGGAGGAGCGCGCCCGCCTGATCGAGGTGGAGTGGTCGAAGAATGCGCTGAAGGATAACGGGGACGGCGGAAAGCTGTATTATGCCGAGATCCGGATTTTTGCGCATAACAGGACCGGCCTTCTGGTAGACATTACAAAGATCTTTACGGAGCGGCACATCGATGTGCGCAGCATATCCTCCAGGATGAGCAAGAGCGGGACGGTGACGATCTCCTATGAATTCCAGGTTTCCGGACGGGATGCGCTCGCGGACCTGGTGGGGAAGATCCGGCAGGTGGAGAGCGTGATCGACATCAGAAGAACAGCGGGGTAGAGAATATGGCAAAGTTCGGGACTTTGTGCATGGAGCTTGGGATGCTGCCGACCAATACGTACCTTTTCTGGAATGAGGAGACAGCGGAATGCATCGTGATCGATCCTTCCGACGGTGCGGAGCAGATCATTGCAAAGATCAGGAAGCGGAAGCTTGTGCCGAAAGCAATCCTCCTGACGCATGGACATGATGATCATTTTGGATCAGTCAATGAATTAAGAAGGGAATACGGGATCAAGACCTATCTCATGAAGGAAGAGGAAGAGGTCGTCATTTCCATCCAGTATAACCTTTCGTCCTCCCTCGGCGCACCTCGGGTAATTGAAGGCGACATGTTTTTTGTGGATGGCCAGCATTGTCCCTTCCTCGGGACTGACATGACTGCGCTCCTTACGCCAGGACATACGCCGGGGGGCGGGTGCTATTATTTCCCGGAGGCAAAGGTTGTGTTTACCGGAGACACGCTGTTTCGGGGCTCCATCGGAAGAAGTGACTTTCCGGGCGGGGATCTGGATCAGCTGATCGGGTCAATCCGGGAAAAGCTGCTGGCCCTTCCTGATGATACGGTTGTGTATCCCGGACATGGGCCTGAGACAACCATCGGATACGAAAGACGGAATAATTATTTTCTACAGTAAAATGGACAGGGCAGCCGCGGCTGCCTTGTTTTATCGCCATAAGCCGGATTGCTGGCTGAGGTGTGATTTGCGGCAGCCAGGTATCATCATGGCGTGCATATACCGGGAGCCAAAAAGGAGATGCCTATGACGAAGATCTCACAGATCGCGATCATCATGAATGACAGGAGCTATGAATACGATGTCTATACGCTTGTGATTGCCTTCTTTCAGGGGATCCGGACGAAAGTCCTGGATCCGGGGGAGGACGGGGCAGCGCAGGCGGATCTCATCGTCGAAGCAAGGATCGATCCGGAACGCGTCTTCCTTCAGCTCTGCCGGGAAAGGGAAGATGCGGAGGAGGCCGGCGTAACGGATGAATCTGTCCTCATGCCTTCGGTTTTTGAGACCAGGAACGTGGCTCTTCCTGAGGGAGCTGACAGGAGCACCGTGAAGAACCAGGTCAAGCGCAATCTCTATGAGATGCTGCGGAAGCTTTGCGGCAGGGATCTTCCGTGGGGCAGCCTGACAGGGATCCGTCCGGTCAAGCTGGCGATGCAGCTTCTTCCGGAGGGAGCCTCCCGGGCGAGGGAGCAGATGCAGGAGCGGTATTATGTGAGTCCGGGCAAGGCAGACCTTGCGGTGCGGATCGCGCAAAGGGAGCGCAGGATCCTGAGAGGGATCGGTGCGGGAGACGGCTACAGTCTTTACATCGGGATTCCATTCTGCCCGAGCATCTGCCTGTACTGTTCCTTTTCTTCCAGCCCCCTGAACGTCTGGAAGGACAGGGTGGATGAATACCTGGACGCACTCCTTTTGGAAATGCGCTCATGCAGGGATTTCTTTTCCGGGAAGCCGCTGCACACAATCTATGTGGGCGGAGGCACGCCTACCACGCTGAGCGAGCGGCAGATGGACCGGCTGCTTTGCGCGGTGGAAGACAATTTTGATCTGTCCGGTGTGCTGGAATTCACGGTGGAAGCAGGAAGGCCGGACAGCATCACCAGGGAGAAGCTGCAGGTGCTGCGCGGGCATCCGGTTACCCGGATCAGCGTCAATCCGCAGACCATGAACCAGAAGACGTTGGATCTGATCGGGCGCAGACATACGGTGGAGGACACTGTGCGTGCTTTTGAGACGGCAAGGGCTTTGGGGTTTGATAACATCAACATGGATCTGATTGTCGGGCTCCCGGGAGAAGGGCTGGAGGAAGTGACCCATACCATGCAGATGATCGAGGCGATGGATCCGGATGATGTCACGGTGCATGCCCTTGCGCTGAAGAGAGCGGCCAGGCTGGCGCTCCATATGGATGAATACGAGAAGATCTCCTTCCATGCCTCCGACAGGATCATGGAGCTGTGCGAGGAGGCTTGCGGAAGGCTTGGGATGTCGCCCTATTATCTGTATCGGCAGAAGAACATGGCCGGGAATTTTGAAAACGTAGGGTATGCAAAATCAGGGAAAGCCGGCCTCTATAATATCTTGATAATGGAAGAGGTTGAGTGTATACTTGCCCTTGGCGCGTCCGGCTCCACGAAAATCGTGACCGGAGACGGACGGATCGAACGGATTGAGAATGTAAAAGATATCCGGAACTATCTGGATCGGATCGATGAGATGATCGGCAGGAAGATGGCATCAGCCCCGGCGTACTGTCATTGAGACGGGACACTGGCCCGTACACAGGAAAACACGACGAGATAGAAAGGCTGGGCTGGGAAAGAGAAGGAGGATGCGGTTCATGGCGGAATCGATGAAAGGACTTCGGCGCAGTGTAAGATGCGGCGAGGTCACGGAGGATATGATTGGAAAGACGCTCACACTGATGGGCTGGACACAGAAGAGAAGGAACCTTGGCTCCCTGATCTTCGTAGACCTGAGGGATCGTTCCGGGATCATGCAGGTTTTATTTGATGAGACAATGATCGGCCCGGAGGGATTCGCGAAGGCAGGCGGGATCCGGAGTGAGTTCGTGCTTGCCGTGACCGGTGTTGTCCAGAGGCGCGGCGGAGCTGTCAATGAGAAGCTGAAGACGGGAACCATGGAGCTGTGTGCCACGGATCTTCGGATCCTGTCTGAGTCGGATACCCCTCCGTTCCCGATCGAAGAGAACAGTCAGACGAAGGAAGAGCTGCGCCTGAAGAACCGTACGCTGGATCTGCGCCGTCCGGATATCCAGAGGAACCTGATGGTCAAGAGCCGCGTGGCACAGCTGTCAAGGGAATTCATGGCAAAGGAAGGCTTCCTGGAGATCGAGACGCCGATGCTGGGGAAGAGCACGCCGGAGGGCGCGCGTGACTACCTTGTCCCGAGCCGGATCTATCCGGGTTCTTTCTTTGCGCTGCCCCAGTCCCCGCAGCTTTACAAGCAGCTGCTGATGGTGGCAGGGTATGACCGTTATTTCCAGCTTGCGCGGTGCTTCCGTGATGAAGACCTGCGTGCGGACCGTCAGCCGGAATTCACCCAGATGGACATGGAGCTGAGCTTTGTGGACATTGACGATGTGATCGATGTCAATGAGCGCCTCCTGCAGCATCTGTGGAAGGAGATCCTGGGGATCGAGATCAGTGTTCCGTTCCGCCGGATGAAGTGGATCGATGCCATGAACCGTTTCGGCTCTGACAAGCCGGATCTGCGTTTTGGCATGGAGCTGGTGGATGTATCAAGCCTGGTGAAGGACAGCGGATTTGGCGTATTTGCAGACTGTGTGAAGAACGGCGGATATGTGCGCTGCATCACCGTGAAGGGCCAGGCGGACATGCCGCGCAAGAAGATTGATGCCCTGGCGGAATTTGTAAGAGGATACGGCCTCAAGGGGCTGGCGTACATCCAGCTGAAGGAGGGCGGGACGAAGTGCTCCTTCGCAAAGTTCATGACACCGGAGGAGATCAGCGCACTGGCGGATGCCGCAGGCGCGCAGACAGGGGATCTGGTTCTCTTCGGCGCGGACAAGTTCAAGCTGGTATCGGAGACCATGGGCGCGCTCAGGTGCCATCTGGCCAGGGAGCTGGATCTGATCGACCGGTCAAAATATGAATTCCTGTGGATCGTAGAGTTTCCTCAGTTTGAATGGAGCGAAGAAGAGAACCGCTTCCAGGCGATGCATCATCCCTTCACCATGCCGATGGAGGAGGATCTGGAATATCTGGATCCGTCAAAGGATCTGTCGAAGATCCGTGCGAAGGCATATGATATCGTGCTGAACGGCGCGGAGATCGGCGGCGGATCAGTCAGGATCCATCAGTCGGATATTCAGGAGAAGATGTTTGAATGCCTTGGATTTACCAGGGAACAGGCAAATGAACAGTTCAGCTTCCTGCTGAATGCATTCCGCTACGGTGTCCCGCCGCACGCCGGGCTGGCCTACGGCCTTGACCGGGTTGTCATGATGATGCTTGGCCTCGATTCGATCCGCGACGTGATCGCGTTCCCGAAGGTCAAGGATTCCTCTGACCTGATGACGCAGGCACCGGGACAGGTATCTGAAAAGCAGCTCGAGGAGCTGGGGATCATGTTCAGGCAGCAGAAGGAAGATTGATCGTAACAGTTCGGGCCGGCCTGAGAGCAGAGGCATGGCATCGGATACGGTTTGGAACATTCTTATAAAAACTTTAACAGAATCCTCCGCCTTTTTAGACGGAGGATTTCTGATTCTGTGGTAGAATATGGCTGTGCATACGATCAAGTCACGATTTCAACACACAATACAGATATGATAAGCAATAGTCTGGCTGGCCTGTGTGTTTTTCATATGTTACAGGCAATGCACGGGCTGACCATTTCCAGGGTTGGTCGTATCAACTGACAGACCATCACAGAAGGCTGTTTCACCATGGAGGCGGCCAGGTATGATAAGGGGAGCATCTGACACCTATGAGGAAAGCAGTTACAGTATTTTTGGTTCTGGCGATCCTGTGCGGCGGGTTTTATTTCTGCCTGCAGAAGGGATACATTGACCGTTGGTTCCCGGGCATGATGGAAAGAATCATTCCCGGATACAAGAGCAACGATCCTGCGCAGATGGGCAGGGTCTCATCGACGGATGCGAATGCAGTATATGTTGACAGCGTCAAGGTCATTGCCAACCTTGGAAGCGGAACGGGTCAGATCCCCCGCTTTGCAGGGACCGTGGAGCCGCAGGAGACCAGGGAATTCAAGCTGGAGGGCGACCGCAAGGTTGATAAAAGTTTCGTGAAGGAAGGCGACATTGTCAAGGCAGGGCAGAAGCTGTTCACGTATGACACCGACGAGGACGAATCCAAGCTGGAGCAGGCGAGGATCGACCTGGAGCGCCTGAAGAATACAGAGGATACGTCTGAGGCGAAGAAAAAGGAACTGGAGAAGCAGAAGGCAGCCGCCAATACGCCGGAGAAGCAGCTGGCAGTGCTCACCGCGGAGAACGAACTCAAGCAGAACGAGCTTGACCAGAAGGCGAAGCAGAAGGAGATCGACCGGCTGGAGGATCAGATCAAGAATGCGACCGTGACCAGTGACCTGGATGGCGTGGTCAAGTCGGTGAATGATGCCGTTGCGTCCGGTGAGAT
The DNA here is from genome assembly GCA_946405675.1 of uncultured Clostridia bacterium. Classification (GTDB taxonomy): domain Bacteria; phylum Bacillota; class Clostridia; order Lachnospirales; family Lachnospiraceae; genus Porcincola. The sequence goes on along the minus strand of CAMJIC010000002.1, from coordinate 15,250 downwards.
GGGGGCTGACGGAGCATTTATCACGATTCTGAAGCTTGGGACTTATCGTATCAAGGCATCCGCGAATGAGCAGAACATCAAGGAGATCTATACAGGAGAAGAGGTTCTGGTATTTTCCCGCGTGGACAACAGTCAGTTCTGGAGGGGGGCGATCTCCCAGATCAAGACTGACCAGGGCAACAACAGTGAGGAGAATGCAGATTCCTTCTATGGCTCTGACAGCGGGTCCGGTTCCACCAACTACCCGTTCTATGTGGAACTGGAGGATTCGGATGGACTGATGCTCGGACAGCATGTCTATCTGGAACAGGATCTGGGCCAGGAGAACGCGAAGAGCGGTCTGTGGCTGGATGATTATTACATTGCCGAGGAAAGCGACGGGACGCATTATGTCTGGGCCGCGTCTTCATCCAATAAACTGGAGAAACGCGTTGTAGAGCTTGGGGACGCGGATGAAGTCCTGAAGCAGCACCAGATCAAGTCAGGGCTTACCTCGGATGATTACATCTGCCAGCCGCAGGAGAAGCTCGAGGAAGGACTTCCGGTCAATTACAATGATGCCTCCGGAGAAGGCGAGACGGAGAGCATCTACACCTGGGAGGACGGTGCCTATGGACAGGGCGTGTACGCGGACGGCGCGGAATTCATGGATGAATCGGAGTTTGGTTACTGGGAAGACGATGAGATAGAGCCTGACTTTATGGATGTTTACGGAACGAACCTGGATACGCAGGACCGGGAGGAAATTGTCTATGAAACCGATGAGGAAGGCTTCTACATCATGAGGTGACAGAAAGATGGTTCTGAAACTGGATCATATCGATAAGAGTTATATTACGCCGAAGCTGGTCGTTCCGGTGCTGCATGATGTCAGTCTCCATGTGGAGGAGGGAGAGTATGTGGCGATCATGGGACCCTCCGGCTCGGGCAAGTCTACCCTGATGAATATCATCGGCTGCCTGGACCGTCCCACCCGGGGAACCTACGAACTGAATGGGGAGAATGTTCTGAATAAAAATGACCGGGACATGGCTTCGATCCGGTTGAATAACCTGGGCTTCGTATTCCAGAATTTCCAGCTCCTGAGCAGACAGTCCGCGCTGGATAACGTCGCGCTGCCGCTGGTATATGCAGGCGTCAGGAAGCGGGAACGCATCCGCAGGGCGAAGGAAGCCCTGACCCGCGTCGGGCTGGAGGCGAGAATGTCATTTACTCCTGCCCAGTTGTCCGGCGGACAGAAGCAGAGGGTGGCCATCGCAAGGGCTTTGGTGAATAACCCGCGGCTGCTCCTGGCGGATGAGCCCACCGGAGCCCTGGATTCGCGCTCCAGCAAGGCATTGATGCAGCTGTTTGATGAACTGAATGATGAGGGCGTTACGATCGTCATGATCACCCACGCTCCGGAGATCGCTTCCTATGCGAAGCGGGTCTGCAACATATTTGACGGTGTGCTGACTGAGCGCACGGATTCTGACAGGACTAAGATCGAAGCAGCAGGAGGGATTGGCCTATGAAGATCAGGACGATTCTTATTACGGCGCTCCTCGTGGTCGGTGCAGGAGCCGCGGTATCTTTTTTCGTCAGAAGATCGAATGAATCCAATGCGAAGGCGGTAGAGGTCGTCGCGGTTCCGAACGTCAACACAGCCTCCTACAATATGGGAGATTCCGGGACAGTCGGCGGGACGATCATTTCCAAGGATACGCAGGTGGTGATACTGGACAGCAGCCACGACCTGGTGGAGGTCTATGTCCAGCAGGGCGACCGCGTCAAAAAAGGGGATAAGCTTCTGGAATACGATATGCTCGGGGATGAGCTGCGTGAGGAGATGGAGGAGCTGACCAAGCTCGGCCTTGAGCTGAAGCTGGCATCCCAGAAAAGGGATCTTGAGACACTGAGAAGCGGCAGGATGCCGGATTATAACAGTGATTCGGATTCATCTGATTTTGAATTCAGCTTTGGGGATGATGATTCCGCGTCCACCGCAGCGGAGGATGATGATATGAGCGGTGCTGCGGATGTGCTCGCAGATCCCTCCGCAAATCCTTCCTCCCTTCCTGCGATGCCGCTGTCAGACACGCCCGCGGAGAGACAGTACACAGGACCTGTTGTGTATGTGATTGAGTCTGATTCGTCTGATCAGCCCGCCCAGCCCACTCAGACACCGGTTCCGGAAACATCGCAGGAGTCCGATACGGATGATGGTGATGAAGTGGTCATGGAGGAGGATGTTATTTCCGCTAATCAGACAACAGGCGGCCTGGAAAGCACATCGGGAACTGTGGCGGAGACCATTCCGGAAAACGCGATCCGGCTTAAGAGTGATGAACTTGAGGCGTATGCCGCCTGCGGACTCATCAGGATGGGTGAGGATGGAAAATACCATGCGGCGGAAGGCTATTTTAAGGGTGGTTTTCTGGATGTATCTCTTCTGTCTGAGCAGGAGAGGAGCTTTCTGGTTGAAAAAGGATTTCTCGTGAATGATGCTGAAAATGCGGCAGCAGCCCAGCTGTTTTCGGATATGGATCAGGGCACAGATGGCAATACCGTTCCGGACGCAATCTCAACAGACGGAGGGGATACGAAGGGTACTGGTTTTGAAGAAGTGGAAGAGGACGAAACGAAACTTCAGCCGGATGCTTTCCCGGTGGAAGAAGGCGGAGATGGAGAAGAACATGGCAATGGGGAGGATACAATCGTTGCTGACACCCCAAGCCTGACGCAGGATTTCTCATCTCCGAAGCTGAGAAGTACCCGCAGGTTCATGTTGAGCAGTGCTCCCGAGGCAGTAAATCCAGACGCGGATCTTTCCCTGTCGCAGCAGGTTGAAGGAGGGCAGGAAAACAACCAGGAGCCGGCAGTCTTGCAAGATCCGATCGTACAGGATGATTCGCAGGATTCGGTGGTACAGGAAAGTCCGCAGGATCCGGTGGTACAGGAAAACCTGGAGGATCCGGTGATACAGGAAAGTCCGCAGGATCCGATGGTACAGGAAGTCCCGCAGGATCCGGTGGTACAGGAAACTCCGCAGGATCCGGCTGGACAAGACCAAACAGTGCCTGCTATCCAGGATATACCCAATTTCACCGACCCGGTATACACAACCGACGTGGCTCCGGCTGATGAGGCTGTGAGTGATCCATCTGCTGTTGAACCCGAGACCAATTTCAACGGGAGCGTCTATGTCGATGATGAATCGGACAATGCCATGATCGGGGAGACCATTGCAAAAGTTAACCAGTTCCTGACGGATGTCAATAACATCACGACTGCTGTGAACGATGGCGGATGGGAAGTGATCGGCTCCCAGATGGGGGCGATCGAGAGCGCGATGCAGCAGTTCAGGGATTCCTTCGGGGAGACAACTGAGCACCAGAAAACGGATCTGTTCGGGGATACCGTGACTGCAACGGCTGTTGATGTGAACAGCGAGGTCAGAAGCCAGGTAGGTGAGGCGACCGCATCGGTCATGAAGACGGCCTATGACAGGCTTTGCGCATTTCATTTCATCCAGACTATGCTGAACCTCAATCCGGAAAGGAGGCCGGCAACTTCGCGGAAGCAGAAATGGTTTAACGCGAATGAGCAGGCGATCAGGTCGGCTGTCACTGAGTTCACGAATCTGCCGGACAGTATGTTCATCTATAATCCGGCGACGCAGCAGGTGGAGTTTTCCTCTGAGTACAGCGCACTGAACGGAGGAGGCGCATTTTCCGGTGAATCGCTTCTCATGTTCCTCGGAAACGCTGTCCAGATGCTGAATTATAACTATGCAGTGGAAGAAAACCAGGAGGTAGTGGACACCTATTCCACGGAAGGCGAGATGCTCGACGACGGATACAGCGATTACGAGGATGACGGCGGTCCTGCTTATACCGCGCAGGAGCTTCAGGAGGCGATCAAGGAGCAGGAAAAAGCCATCAAGGAGACAGAGCTTCAAATCCGCGAGGCAGAGCTTGGGATCCGCGATTACAAAAAGATCCTGGCCGGAAAAATCGTTTACGCGACGATGGACGGAATTGTAAAGAGCGCCGGATCTAAGAACTCCTCATCCAACAGCCTTGCATTTATCACCATCACGGGCAGGGAAGGCCTTTATGTCAGGGGATCGGTCAATGAGCTTTCGCTGGATACCATCAAGGTCGGAGACATGATTACCGGGACCTCCTATGAGACAGGCAGCACCTTCTCGGCGGAGATCGTGGAGATCTCAGATTATCCGGAAACCGGAAACAATATCTATTCCTACGGCTTTGGAAATGAGAATACGAATTCCTCTTACTATTCGTTCCTGGCGTATATAGAAAACGCGGAAGGGCTTTCGGTGGATTCCTATGTGGATCTGTCCCTGACAGGACAGTCAATGGGAATGAACGGATATGGTTCCGCCTCAGGACTGACCCTGGATGAGTACTTCATCCGGACGGACGGGAACGGAAGAAGCTACTGCTTTGTGCGCGGCGAGGATGGGCTGCTGGAGAAGCGGTATCTGGAGATCGGAGCCAATAACTGGGGCTCGGTCACGATCAAGTCGGGGCTCCGGCAGAGCGACTTTATCGCATTTCCGTATGGAAAAGGCGTCGAAGAGGGCGCTCCCACGGTAGAAGTGACATATCTTACGGCTGTTGACGGAGGATATTATTAATAAAGTAAGGACCTGCCGGGAACCTTCCAATTCTATCCTGTCAATTTCAGTTTCCCCGATGTTTTCGGCTGTCGCACCGGGCGTGCAGCGAGTCAAATCGGCTATAACGGTCATGAGGGGATACAAAAAGGAGAGATTCCCGGCAGCACTGAAGGGCGAAAAGCAATATGATAGAAAATATACGGCTTGCATTTCAGGGAATCTGGTCGCATAAGATGCGCTCGTTCCTGACAATGCTCGGAATCATCATAGGAATCGGCTCGATCATAGCCATTGTCTCGACGATCCAGGGGACAAACAATGCCCTGAGGGATCAGCTGGTCGGATCCGGCAACAATACGGTGAATGTCAATCTGAGTCAGGGCGGCGAGGCATATCAGGTCTATGATGCCTCATCGATCCCACAGGGGATCCCTGTAATCTCGGAAGACACCAGGCAGCGGATCCTTGCGCTGGACGATGTGGAAAAAATGACCAGCTACACCACCCGGTTTGTCTCAGACGGCGTTTACTACAGGGACAAGGCACTGAGCGAGTTCAATATCTATGGAGTTGACATGGATTATTTTGATACGCTCAGCTACGCGATCAAGTCTGGACGGGAATTTCTCCAGGAGGACTTCGATGCGTTTCACCGCGTCATTGTCGTGGATCAGACAGCATCCGATAACCTGTTCCAGGGCGCAAACCCGCTGGGCCGGACGGTCGAGATCAACGGCCAGCCCTTTACTGTAATCGGGATCGTCTATCAGACAGCGGGCTACGAGCCGAACATCGAGAACCTTGACGACTACTATACCTATGACGACGGATCGAACGGGATCTTCTTCATGCCGAAGACCACCTGGCCGATCGTATTCCAGTATGATGAGCCGGAGAACGTGGTCATCAAGGCAACCAGCACGGATGAGATGACAAGGGCCGGGCAGAGGACAGCCAATATTCTGAATGAAACGATCACCAATAAGACCTCAACTGTGACGTACAGCGCAGAGGATCTTCTGGGCATTGTCAAGCAGCAGCAGGAGCTGGCCAATGCATCCAACCTGCAGCTGGTCTGGATCGCGGGCATCTCGCTTCTGGTCGGCGGGATCGGCGTTATGAATATCATGATCGTCTCTGTCACGGAACGAACGAATGAGATCGGGCTCAAGAAGGCGATCGGAGCCAGGAAGAGCGCAATCCTGTGGCAGTTCCTGACTGAGGCCGCCGTGCTGACAAGCCTCGGTGGCGTGCTGGGAGTTGCGGCCGGAATCGCCATGAGCCAGCTGATCCACCGATTTACCGGCATCCTGGTGGGCATTAACTGGCCCGCTGCCCTGATCGCAGTCCTGTTCTCCATGATCATCGGGATCGTGTTCGGCCTCCTGCCCTCCGTGCAGGCCTCCAACCTCGACCCGATCGAAGCGCTCAGGCGCGAGTGACGCGAAAAGGTGTTGCAACGCCTTTTTTCACATGTTATACTGTAAAAGTTGCTGATTTAACACGCATGTGGATTCTGCGGGCGGTGCCGTCAGGCTCCCGCGGAGCTAAAGCATGCGGAAGTACAAAACCAAAGGAGAATCGTGATGAGTGTACTTTCCATGAAACAGCTGCTGGAAGCAGGTGTCCATTTCGGACATCAGACCAGGAGATGGAACCCGAAGATGGCTCCCTACATCTACACAGAGCGCAACGGCATCTATATCATCGACCTGCAGAAGACGGTAGGGATGATCGATGATGCGTACAACGTGATCGGTGATATCGTAGCGAACGGCGGCTCGATCCTTTTTGTCGGTACCAAGAAGCAGGCACAGGATTCCATCCGTCAGGAAGCGGAACGCTGCGGGATGTATTATGTCAATGAGAGATGGCTCGGCGGCATGCTGACCAACTTCAAGACGATCCAGAGCAGGATCAAGAGACTGAAGGACATCAAGAAGATGCAGGCTGACGGCACCTTCCAGGTGCTTCCGAAGAAGGAAGTCATCAAGCTTGAGAAGGAGATGGAGAAGCTCGAGAAGAACCTCGGCGGCATCGAAGAGATGAAGAAGCTCCCGGATGCGATCTTTATCGTAGACCTGAAGAAGGAGCATATCTGCGTGCAGGAAGCGCATGCGCTGGGCATTCCGCTGATCGGAATCGCGGATACCAACTGCGATCCGGAAGATCTGGATTATGTGATCCCGGGCAATGACGACGCGATCCGCGCAGTCAGGCTGATCGTCTCCAAGATGGCGGATGCGGTCATCGAGGCGAAGCAGGGAACAGAGGGCGCAGCACCGATCGAAAACCAGGTATTCACCGGGGAAGGGATCGACTACGCTGGCGAAGTTCAGGAGAATGCTGCTGAGTGATATTTGAGTAAAGTAAGGAGAATACAACATATGGCTATCACAGCTTCACAGGTGAAAGAACTCAGAGAGATGACCGGCTCGGGCATGATGGACTGCAAGAAGGCCCTGACAGCATCCAACGGCGATATCGAGAAGGCCGTTGAGTGGCTGAGAGAAAAAGGCCTCGCGACCGCGCAGAAGAAGGCCAGCCGCATCGCTGCGGAAGGTGTTTCCATGGCGGTTGTTTCCTCTGATAACAAGAAAGCGGTTGTCGTTGAAGTCAACTCTGAGACTGACTTTGTTGCGCAGAACGAGAAGTTCCGCAATTATGTCAGAAAGGTTGCAGAGCATGCGCTTGATACCGCGGCGCAGACGGTTGAGTCCTTCCTGCAGCAGACCAGCAGAGTGGATCCGTCCAAGACCGTTGAGGAAGCGCTTGCGGCGCAGATCGCAGTGATCGGTGAGAATCTGAAGATCCGCAGATTCCAGCAGGTCTCGGAAGAGAACGGAATCGTAGTCGCCTATACCCACATGGGCGGTAAGATCGTTGCGATCGTTGACCTTGAGTCTGATGTGGACAACGAAGCAGTCCGTGAGATCGGCAAGAATGTCGCGATGCAGGTTGCAGCGCTCAGGCCGCAGTATACCAGCGCGGATGAGGTTCCCCAGGACTTCAAGGATCATGAGATCGAGATCCTGACCAAGCAGATCCAGGAAGACCCGAAGATGGCGGGCAAGCCGGAGAAGGTCATTGCCGGAGCTGTTCAGGGAAGGCTGAACAAAGAACTGAAGGAGATCTGCCTGCTTGACCAGGTCTATGTCAAGGCGGAAGACGGAAAGCAGACGGTTGCCCAGTATGTCGCACAGGCCGGGAAAGAAGCCGGAGCCAATGTCAAGGTGAAGGGCTTCATCCGCTTCGAGACTGGCGAAGGCCTTGAGAAGAAGAATGAAGATTTTGCTGCTGAGGTTGCAGCGCAGATGGCAGGAAACTGACCTGCGGATGAACGGATTACCGGTTGATGCGTTCATGCTGATCTGATTTTAGCCGAATAGGGACGGTGCATGCTTTGGCGTTGTACCGTCCTTTATTATGTTGCGCGACTGTGGATGAAGTGGGATAATAAAAAACGTTTGAGCGATCGAAAAACATGTTTGTGTGACAGATAAGCCTCTTTGTACTACTATTGATGAAGCTTGTGCCACCGATGATGAAGTTTGTGCCACTGATTGATGATGAAGGGGCTGAAAGGTTATGTGCTATTCTGCTACGGGCTTGCTTGCGGCTGCCATCCTTTTAATTGAAAATCAGGATATTCTTTTGCATTCCAACTCTGCATTTCAGAAACCGGCATGGAAGGTATACAGGCAGTTCCTGATATCTGTGCTGGTTTATTATGCCGTGGATATCGCATGGGGGATCCTGGAAAGCGGCAAGCATGACCGCCTGCTTTTTGCGGATACGTCTGTTTACTTTGTTACCATGGCGGTGGGTATCGTGCTGTGGACACGGTACATCGTTGTTTACCTGGATGAAGCGGGGATGTTTGAAAGGATGCTGACCTATGCGGGAAGAGCAATCGCATTGCTCGTCACGGTCATGACCATCATCAATTTCTTCCATCCTGTCCTGTTCACCGTGAACAAGGAATGTGTTTATCACGCACTCCCATTCAGGTATGCCATCCTGATCAGCCAGATCATCCTGCTGTTCCTGATCTCTGCCTATGCCCTGTCTTCCATGATCCGCCATGGCAGCATGAATGGCCACCGGCAAAGGTACCGGACGCTTGGCTCCTTTGGCCTGATCATGGCAGTGTGCCTGACCGCTCAGCTGTGGTACCCGTACCTACCTTTATATGCGACCGCATATATGCTGGGGACATGCCTGCTGCGTGCATTTGTCATCGGGGATGAGAAGGAAGCTTACCGGCTTGGGCTGGAGGAAGCTACGAGGATTGCGGAGTTAAAGCAGTCTGTGGAGAAGACGGAGAAGGCCTACAGAAACGCGCTGCGCACAAGTTCTGTCTTTGAGAACATTGTCAGCGCGCTCTCAGAGGATTATTTCAATGATTTTTTACATTGATCTGGATACGGATGATTATATTGAATACGGTTCCCGGACTGAGGCGGGATTCCTGTCAGCGGAGAACCATGGAACCAACTTCTTTGAGGAAAGCAAGGCCAATGCACGCAGCTTGATCTACGAAGAGGACAGGGGACGGTTCCTGGAAGCGATGGAGAAAGAAAAGCTGCAGGAGGAGATCAGGAAAAACGGCACCTTTATCACGCAATATCGCCTGCTGATCAATGGCGTGCCGACCTATGTGAATATGAAAGCAACCTGCGGCAAGGAGGATTCCAGGCATCTGATCATCGGGATCAACAGCATTGACGCACAGATGAAGGACCGTGCGGCAGCTTTGCATGCCAGGGAAGAGCGGAAGACTTATATGCGGCTCAGTGCCCTGGTCGGCAACCTGATCGTTCTTTATTTTGTGGACCCGGAAACCGAGAGATTTACAGAATTCAGCGCGACCAGGGATTTTGACGAGCTGGGGATCGCAAAGCAGGGGGACGCGTTCTTCAGGACAACGCGGGAGAACGGCAGGTGGACGGTGCATCCGGAGGATTATGAGATGTTCTGTTCGCTGGTCACACTGGAAAATGTCCTCCATGCGATCGATCAGGATGGCATGTTCTCGTATGATTACCGCCTGATGCGAGGCGGATTGCCTACCTATGTCAGGCTGAGGGCGGCAAGGATCGAGGAAAACGGAAAGAGCATGCTGATTATCGGGCTGCTTGATGAAGACGCGCAGATCAGGCGTGAGCAGGAATTTGCCCATGACCTGTCCGAAGCGAAGAGGATGGCGACAGTTGATGCCCTGACAGGTGTGAAAAACAAGCATGCTTATCAGCAATGGGAGGAAAGGATCAACGCAAAGATCCTGAGCGGTGAGCAGGAGCCCTTTGCGGTGGCAGTGTGTGATATCAACAATATGAAGACGGTCAATGACCGGTATGGGCATAAAGAGGGAGATGCCTGTATCCGGCAGGCATGCAGCCGGATCTGCAGGGTCTTTGACCACAGCCCGGTGTTCCGGATTGGGGGAGATGAATTTGTTGTGCTGCTGGCGGGCGAGGATTATGCCAGAAGGGAAGAACTACTGGAGGAGATCAATGAGCTTCCTGAGGATCTTTCGTCCATCCGGGCGGGCGAAACCATCTCTACCGGCATGGTCAGGTACCGCAAAGACCGGCATGCTTCCCTGTCCGCTGTCTTTGAAGAGGCGGATCAGGAGATGTACCGGAAAAAAGAGTCCATGAAAGCAATGCTGGATTCTGACTGATTTTATACATTTTAATTGCGCTCTGCTCATTATTCGTGTATGATAGCGATTGCCGGACAGCGGCAGGGATGCGCAGACAAGCCTATGGGTGGAGTTATTTCATGAGTGAACGACTAATCGGCATACTAATCGATTCTTTTCCGAAAATACTGATACCGGGACTGTTGTATACTATCCCGCTGACTGCGATTTCCTTTGCCATTGCACTGGTAATTGCGGTACTTGTGGCGCTGGTACAGTTTATGAACATCAAAGGGCTGCGCCATCTTGCAAGGTTCTACATATGGGTGATCCGCGGGACGCCGCTCCTGGTTCAGCTGTATGTCGTGTTCTACGGGCTGGGGCAGCTTGGCCTGCTTCTTCCGCCATTTCTTGCAGGCATCATTGCCCTGTCGGTCAATGAAGGCGCATACTGCGCTGAGACGGTCCGGGCGGCGCTTGAGTCCGTCCCGAAAGGACAGCTGGAAGCAGGAGAGTGCGTGGGAATGAGCTATCTGCAGACCATGCGCCGCATCATTCTGCCTCAGGCGATGCGTACCGCATTTCCGCCGCTTTCCAATTCGTTGATCAGCATGCTCAAGGACACTTCCCTGGTAGCCAATATCACTGTCGCTGAGATGTTCATGGCTGCGCAGAGGATCGTTGCCAGAACCTATGAACCTCTGGCAATCTATATTGAGGTCGGCGTGATCTATCTTCTGTTCTCGACTGCCCTGACCTTCCTTCAGCGAAAAGGAGAGAAGGCATTGAGCACCTATGAATTCCGGTAGGAGGACAGAACGTAAGTGGAGCAGACGATGAAGGTACTGGAAGTTCAGCATGTAAAAAAACATTTTGACGGTCCCGATATCCTGAAGGATGTCAGCCTGAGCGTGGACAGCGGGGATGTGATCGCGATCCTGGGGCCGAGCGGTTCCGGAAAGACGACATTCCTGCGCTGCATCAATTTTCTGGAAAGGGCAGATGCCGGAACGATGTGGTTTGACGGCAGGGACTATGACCTTTCTCACATGAACAGGCGTGACATTGCCGCCATACGGATGCGCACCGGCTTTGTGTTTCAGAACTACAACCTGTTCCGCAACAAGACTGCGCTGCAGAATGTGACGGAAGGGCTGGTTACGGCCAGGCATATGGGGAAGGAACAGGCCGAAGGGATCGCGCTGGAGCAGCTTCGGCGGGTCGATATGCTTGACCGGAAGGATCATTTTCCAAGCCAGCTTTCCGGCGGACAGCAGCAAAGGGTCGCCATTGCCAGGGCTATGGCGACGGATCCGGAGATCATTTATTTCGATGAGCCCACCAGTGCGCTGGACCCGGAGCTGATCGGGGAGGTGCTCGGTGTGATGAAGGACCTGGCCTCCCAGGGGATGACCATGGTGGTCGTGACACACGAGATGAGTTTTGCAAGGAATGTGTCGAACCGTGCGATTCTTATGGAAGACGGTGTAATCGTGGAGGAAGCGCCCACAGCAGATTTTTTCAATGCTCCGAAGATGGACAGGACAAAGGCATTCCTGAGCATGCTGTCAAGCTACGCGCAGTAGTGTGATGGATTCATCAGCAATGTAATAGATTATGTGATAGATTCATGGAAGGATAACGAGACTCTATGGACACCATTCACGGTCTGATTGAGAAGGGGCTGTGAATATCATATTCAGTTGAACAGGAGGCAGGAACATGAGGAAAAGGCTTTTTGCAGCAACTATGGCATCGGCAATTGTATTCGGAGCGATCGGGGCGACAACGGTTTTTGCAGATGAGACGGAACGCGCAGACCACGATTTTGCTTCTATGACGGATGGAACGGATCAGCTTGGACGGATCCTGGAGGAAGGCGAGATCAAGATCGCGATGGAGGGTACATGGGAACCCTGGACGTATCATGATGAGGAGGATGCCCTGGTGGGCTATGACGTAGAGGTCGGGCAGGCAATCGCTGACGCGCTCGGCGTCGAGGCGGATTTCATTGAGGGAAAATGGGACGGCCTTTTTGCCGGGCTGGATGCCGGCAGGTATGACATGGTGATCAACGGGGTAGACGTGACCGAGGAACGTGCGGAAAAGTATGATTTCTCGGATCCTTATGCCTACATCCATACTGCGATCATTGTGGCGGATGAGAATGATGCCATCCACTCCTTCGAGGATCTGAAAGGAGTCAGCACGGCCAATACGATCTCCAGCTATTATGCGATCCTTGCGGAGGAATATGGCGCTGAGGTGACCGGCGTGGATGACCTGAACCAGACCATCGAGCTTCTCCTTCAGGGACGCATCGACGCAACTCTGAATGCGGAGGTTACCTATTCCGATTATATGAGGGAGCATCCGGATGCCAGGATTAAGATTGCGGCTCTTTCGGACGACGCGAACCATGTTTCGATCCCGTTTGTCAAGGGGGATGATTCAGCCTCCCTCAGGGAAGCTGTCAACCTGATCATCGCGGACATGAAGGAATCAGGTCAGCTGGCTGAACTCTCAGAGAAATACTTCGGGACGGATATGACACAGGGAGAATGAACCTGATCGCGGAATCCGCATCGTAACGGATTCGCACATTCGAAATCATCTGCCGGCAGGAGCATGAAAGCACTCCTGCCGGCAGGTTTTTTGTGCGATAGCTGCGAAACAGCGCCTGATGCGCAACGATTCAGAGCATGTTCTGGGCAGTCAGGATAACTTATACATATTGCTTGTCAGGTTTTCCGGGATCTGCGTCAGAAAGCCTCGCTGTACTCAGGATCCGCAGATAATTGCTCTTGGTGTCCTGCATGTCTGTTTCCCCTGTCTTACAGGGTCGGAATTGGGATGCAACGTTACCAAAAACATAAGTACAATTTAAGAAAACTGCAATTTTTGCGGCAGATTCTTTCGTGACAGACAGGCGGGAATGCTGTATAGTTGAAATAGAAGAAGCACAAGAATGGTGCGGAAGGTTTTCATGGAAGGAAGGTATTATTTATGAAAAAGCTGTGCAGAAGAATCCTGCTGCTATCAGCAATGTTTGTCTTGCTCATGACGGTGCATGCGTCTGCTGATTCCAGAGTCTATTCCGCAAGAACAGTTACGTATCCGAATCAGAACTCCAATGCCGGATGGTCGAATCAGTTTACCGTATCGGTCAAGACGAACATTGCGGTGGCGGTGAAGATTTCCGGTGTCAGGAACGTAAGCGCCAATTACACATATCCGCTCAGCAGCGGCTATCAGACAAGTGACGCGGATTATATCAACAATCACCTGATGTATCTGCTTGAGAATGTTAAGACCCATGAGAAGTACTACCTGACGGACATCGATTATACCGCGCTTGAGTACACGGTTCACATGACTGTCCCGGCTGGAACCTATTCCCTGGGCGTATACTACACAGGGAGCTTTAAGTCCAATTATGCGCACGGGTTTAACCTTTATTTCAGCGTGAGCGGGAACTCCGGGATCAAGATCCCGGATTCGATCGAGATCATGGCAGGAACCAAAGAGGTCGTTACGGTCTCCCAGGAGAATGTGACCGGCGGGTTTGTTCCGGTGAAGAGCTACGGGTCATCTGATCTGAGCGTTGCCGATGTGGTGAACATCAATAACGATGTGACTCCGCCGCAGATTACGGTTGAGGGGAAGACAGCGAACAAGACGGCAGTCATTACCGTGTATGGGACGGATGGCTCCTCTGACCAGATGACGGTCAAGGTGGTTCCGTATGTAGCCAGCCCGACGCTTCTGTACAATGACCTGACGCTGAGCTATGGCGAGATCGTGTACAATGAGGTGCTGAATACCGATGCAGCAGTCAAGTGGTCCAGCGCCAATACGAACGTCGTCAAGGTTGCAGGGGACGGCAAGATGACAGCGGTCGGCTCCGGGACGACGACAGTGACGGCGAAGACAACGGTGAACGGCAAGGAGTATTCCCTTGACTGCAAGATCGAGGTGCTGAGCTCGGATCCTGAGTTTATCATCAAGCTGACAAGCATTAATCTGGAGAAGGGCAGGGTGAAGGTCAGCATCACCAATGAGAGCGGTGTTGACATGACCGTATTCAGCGCAGGCGCAATGTTGCTCAACTTCCCGGATTACACACAGATCCGTGTGCTGAAGATGAAGAATAATACGAAGTATAAGATCCCGGATGGTTCCACAAAGAAGATGACGTTCATCATCCAGGGAAAGAAGCCCACCGGAACGAAGTATGACTTTGGCGTCAAGCTGAAGATCAAGATCGACGGACGTACTTATTTCACACGGTGCTGTGCGGATCCGAATCTCGGAGAGTATATCCTGAAGGCCAATCTGGCAACCGATAACTGGCTCTTTACGCAGAAGAACATCTCGGTCTGATGACCGGATGAAGCGGCGGCGGGATCATTGTATTGAAATGCCCGGGTGCTGCATGACCAGCCAGGCTGTGCGATGACTGCGCACGGCCTGGCTGTGAGTGGTGTTATGGATTGCTACACAGCAGAATGAATTGAGGTAACTGCATGAAAAAGATTTTATTTGCCGCTTCGGAAGGCGTGCCTTTCATTAAGACTGGAGGCCTTGCGGATGTGGTCGGATCTCTCCCCGGATGCTTTGACAGGGAGCAGACCGATGTGAGGGTGATCCTTCCAAAGTATATGTGCATGCGCCAGGAGTGGAAGGATCAGATGAAATACCTGACCCATTTCTATATGGATCTGTCCTGGAGGAGCCAGTATGTCGGTGTCCTGGAGCTGGAATATGCCGGTGTGACGTTCTACTTTATCGACAACGAATACTACTTCTCAGGAGCGAAGCCTTACGGGAATATCTATCAGGATGTAGAAAAATATGCCTTTTTCTCCAAGGCGGTCCTCAGTGCCCTGCCGCTTGTAGGGTTCAAGCCTGACATTATCCACTGCCACGACTGGCAGACGGCCCTGATCCCGGTGTATCTGAAGGATAAGTTCCAT
>CAMJIC010000001.1 GCA_946405675.1 uncultured Clostridia bacterium | reverse complement strand
ATAGCCTGACCGGCCGGGCAGTGAACTGTGACCTGGCCAGGGTGTGACTTGTAACTTCTATAATTTCAACTGTTCAGAACCTGTCCGGTAGAAGTTGAAACAAGACACATGGATACGGTATAATTGGCATGAATCAGACTTCATTGCGATATTGTGCATATCAACGGGATTGGGAGAAAGAGATGGAGAGATCAGGGAAGGCAGGCGATCAGGCTGAGCAGCTGAGGCTGCAGAGGGAGTCTCTTGATGCCTTATTGGAATATATACCGGCGATGACATTTGCCAAGGATGCCAGGACCGGGGCTTATCTTTTCTGCAACCAGGCGTTTGCGGGCTTTGCGCATAAGGAGACGCCGCAGGAGGTGGCGGGCCTGACGGATGAGGAGATCTTCGGACATCGTGCCGCGGCGCATTTCTCCGAAGACGATCAAAGAGCGCTCTCGATGGATCAGCCCTGTGTGTATGAGGAAGAGGCGGAGGATGCTGCCGGGCTGAAGCATCAGCTTCGGACGACAAAGCTGAAGTTTTATGATGAAGGCGGGCGTGAGTGCCTTCTTGGCATGTCTTTGGACGTTACGGAGATGGAGCAGGCCAAGAAAGAGCGTGAGCAGGCCAGAGCGGATTATCAGGAGGCGGTTATCTCAAGGGCGGCCTATGAAAGTATTGTCATCGCGCTGTCAGAGGATTATTTCAATCTTTACTATGTGGATCTGGAGAGCGGTGATTTCATCGAGTACGGCTCCAGGACGCAGTCCGGATATCATGCAACAAAGACCATGGGAACGGCTTTTTTCGAGGAGTGCAAGAAGAACGCGCTCATCTATATCTATGAAGAAGACCAGAAGAAGTTTCTTTCAGCCATGGAGAAGGACACACTTCTGGCTGAGATCAGAAAGCATGGGATGTTCCTCATGCAGTACCGGCTTCTTGTTGAGGGGGAGCCTGTCTATGTAAGCCTGAAGGCGGCATATGGCAGTGAGGATCAGGATCATATCATCATTGGCGTGAACAACATCGATGCCCAGGTGAAGGACCGTGCCGCTGCCCTGCGTGCAAGTGAGGATCGTAAGACTTATCTGCGTTTCAGTGCCCTGAACAACAATCTGATCGTACTGTATCTGGTCGATCCGGAGACGGAGCAGTTCAGTAGATTCAGCGATGCCAGGGAAAGTGACGGCTTAGGGGTCGGGGAACAGGGAAGCGATTTCTTCCGGCGCATGGAGCAGAAGTGGCTTGAGACCGTTTATCCGGAGGACAGGGAACTGTTCCATTCTCAGATAACCAAGGAGAACATCCTCAGCACGATCGCTCAGGACGGCGTGTTCGTGCTGGATTATCGTATGGTGAACGGGGATACTCCTTTCTATGTGAGAATGAAAGCGTCCAGCTTTGAAGAGGACGGGAAGCCTAAGCTGATCATCGGCCTTTTGGATGAAGACGCTCAGATCCGCCATCAGAGGAAGATTGTGGACGACCTGTCAGTTGCCCGGAGAATGGCAACGATCGATGCGATGACAGGCGTAAAGAATAAGTATGCTTTCAGCCAGGCGCAGGAGCGTATCAACCGGCGGATCGGGCAGGAGAAAAGCCTGGAATTCAGCATTGTTGTATTCGACCTGAATGACCTGAAGCGGATCAATGACACCCGCGGCCACGAGGCAGGCGACGCATATATCAAAGAAGCCTGCAAGATGATCTGCACCTGTTTCAAGCACAGCCCGGTCTTTCGCATTGGAGGAGATGAATTTACCGCGGTTCTGGAGGGGGAGGACTATTTCAACCAGGAATCCCTTCTGGAGAAATTTGAAAAACAGGTATTGGTGAATATCGGCCGGGGCAGGGCGGTGGTTTCCTTCGGATGCGCCCGTTTTGAGCCCTCGAAGGACAAAAACTGTGAGATGGTTTTTGAGCGGGCGGACACGCTGATGTATACGGAAAAGCTGCTGCTGAAAAGCCTTGGCGCGGCCGTCACGGAGGAAGAGCGGGAGAAATCCGCCGTGCCTCAGGGGGCTGGAGGGCTTTCTCTGGTCAATGTGCGCAAGCACATCCTGATCGTGGATGACATCGATGGGAACCGTGAGATCCTGGGGGACCTGCTTAAGGATGACTATGACATCTATTATGCGGCGGATGGGATCGAGGCGATGGAGATGCTTCGGGATCATAAGGATGAGATTATGCTTGTGCTGCTTGACCTGTATATGCCTCGCATGACAGGCCGGGAAGTGATGAACGCCATGCAGGTGGACGAAGAGCTGATGTTTATCCCGGTGATCTTCCTTTCAGTGGATCCCCATGCGGAGCTGGATTGCCTGAAGATCGGCGCGGTAGACTTTATCCCGAAGCCCTATCCGGATATAGAGATCATCAAAGCCCGCATTGAAAGGTGCATTGAGCTTTCCGAGAACCGGGATCTGATCAGGCGCACACAAAAAGACAGGCTGACAGGGCTTTACAATATCGATTATTTCTTCCGGTATGTGAACCGTTACGACCGGCATTACAGCGGAGCGGACTTTGACGCGATCGTCTGCAGTGTGAACCAGTTCCATTCCTTATATGAACAGTATGGATCGCAATTTGGAGATCTCGTTCAGCGGAGCATCGGGATCGGCTTGAAGAATCTTCTGCGAAAGACCGGAGGGATCGGCGGCAGGAGAGAGAGGGATGCATTTCTGCTTTACTGCCCGCACCGGAATGATTATGGAGTGCTTTTGAAGCGTTTTGTGGATGACTTGTTCTTCGAGGATGAGATCGCAGACAAGGTCACCCTGCGGTTTGGCATCTATTCCTATGCGCAGGAAGAGGCGGAGATCGAAGAACGGTTTATCCGCGCGAAGATCGCAGCGGACAGGGTGGAGCGTGATCCGCAGAAGATTTATGGATTCTATCATCTTACGGATGGTTCCTGAGGATCTGCAAACGGTTAGGACCTGTCACGAATTAACTTATGCATATTGCCTGTCTGGTTTTCCGATATCTGCTTCAGAAAGCCTCGCCGTACTTAACTGTAAACAATTACGCGACAGATCCCAAATGACTGACAGATCCTGAAGTGACTGCTGGAGGGAGAGGGTGTATGAAACGGGGCAGCATTATAACAATTGGGATTTGCGGCGGTTTGATTGTGTTGCTGATTTTTGTGTTTGGCTCTATGTGGATGGGACAGGGTGCGCAGAGGGATACGGATGAGGCTGTGCACAAGGTGTCCCTTCTGTACCTGGATGAGCTGGCGGACCGGCGGGAACAGGTTGTGACCAGGAACCTGCAGGGCAGGATCCAGGATATGCAGACTGCTCTCGACCTGATGACAGAAGAGGACCTGAAGGATGATGCGCACCGCCAGGCATACCAGATGCGCATGAAACAGCTGTTCCGCCTGGAGAAGTTTGCCTTCGTGGACAAGGACGGGCTGATCTATACTTCTCAGGGAACCCAGAATGATATTGACCAATATCCCTTTGATTATCTTGGCCTTGACAAGTCGCAGATTTTTATCAAGGATCCGCAGAATGCTGAGAAGACAGTGATCATTGCCACCCCGATCCATCTGCAGCATCAGGGAAAGGATCTGGTCGTCTGCTTCATGGAGATTGCGATGGAAGAGATGCTCTCCGGGGTATCCATGCAGACGCAGAACAGCGCAACCTTCTGCAACATCTATACCAATGACGGAATCGCCCTGAGCAATACGGTGCTGGGGGGCCTGGCGGTGGAGGACAATCTCATAGAGGCGCTGTCCCATGCAGACTTTGATAAGGGCTATTCCAGGGAGAAGGTCGCGAAGGATTTTGCAGATGGGGTAAAGGGAGTGGCTTCTTTTACCTACAATGGAATCCATGAGACCCTGTCCTATGATCCCATCGGCGGCACAGACTGGCTGCTGACCTATCTGATCCGGGAGAGCGTCCTGAGAGATGAGATCAGTACAATTTCCCAGAGGACGATCAGCAGGAGCATCATACATTCCATCCTGGCGCTGCTGGCCGTTCTGGCCATATCCGCATTCTTTCTTTTCCAGATGCGCAGGAATGCGCGCCTGATGCTGGAAAAGGAAACGGCAGCGGCGGAAAGCAGGGGGAAGCAGGAGGAACTGGAGCGGCGTCTGGAACTTCAGGATCGGCTGCTGCAGGAGGAAAAGCAGCGCAGAGCGCAGGACCATATGATCACTGCACTGGCATCGGATTACCGCGCTGTGTATCATATCGATCTGGATCATGATGATGGCGTATGCTACCGGGCTGACCCGAAGGATACGACGCAGACGCCCCAGGGAGTTCATTTTCCATACCTGGAACGCTTCACCTATTATGCGGAGCAATATGTCGATGAGAAGTACCGGGAGGGATTTCTCGGATTTATTGATCCCGAGAGGATCCGGAAGGGGCTGGAAACAGAACAGATCCTGGCATTCCGCTATCTTTGCCGGCGTGACGGGAGTGAATACTATGAGATGATCCGGGTGGCAGGCGTGCGGCATGCGGAGGACCGCACGGATCACCGGGTACATGCCATCGGCCTTGGGCTGACGGTGATTGATGCAGAGATGCGCCAGTCCATGGCCCAGCAGCAGGCGCTCAGCGATGCGCTGGCAGCGGCGGAGCAGGCCAATAAGGCCAAGACGGTCTTCCTCTCCAACATGAGCCATGAGATCCGGACACCGATGAACGCCATCATCTGCATCGACACCATTGCGCTCAAGAATCCTGAGCTTTCGGACCGCACGAAGGAGCAGCTGGAAAAGATCGGCGCCAGCGCGCGCCATCTTCTTGGCCTGATCAATGCTATCCTTGACATGAGCCGTATCGAAAGCGGCCGTATGTCTATCCGGAATGAGGAGTTTTCTTTCTCTGAGATCATCGGCCAGATTCATACGATGATCAATGCCCAGTGTGCCGACAAGGGCTTGAATTTCGAATTCCATACCGAGGGAAGGCTGCTGGACTATTATATCGGCGATGACATGAAGCTGAAGCAGGTGCTGATCAATATCCTGGGCAATGCAGTGAAGTTTACTCCGGCACCGGGGACGGTCTGTTTTGATGTAGTGTGCGTGGCTCATTATGAAGGGCTCAGTACACTGCGCTTCACTGTCAGAGATACCGGGATCGGCATGGACAAGGACTTCCTGCCCCGGGTATTTGAAGCGTTTTCCCAGGAGCGGGCGGAAAGCGCCAATAAGTATGGCTCTACCGGGCTGGGCATGGCGATCACAAAGAGTATTGTGGAGCTGATGAATGGAAGCATCACGGTGGATTCTGAGCCGGGACACGGTACGACCTTCGTTGTGACGGTTCCGCTGCGTGACAGTGACCGCGTGATGAGCCACGGCCATGAGGAAGGAGTGTTAAACCACGATCTTCGGGTGCTGGTAGTCGATGATGAGGAGGTCGATGCGGAGCATGCCCGGTCAGTTCTGGAAGAGGTCGGCATCACTGCGGATGTCGCCCTCAGCGGCCGGGAAGGTCTTGAGCTGATCCGCCTGAAGAAGGCACGGCAGGAAGCGTATGGCCTGATCCTGATGGATCTTCGTATGCCGGAGCTCGATGGCATAGAGGTCACAAGGCAGATCCGGAAGATCGTAGGGATGGAATCCGGGGTGGTGGTGCTTACGGCGTATTCCTGGGAGGATGTTGAGGAGGATGCAAGGATCGCAGGTGTGGACGGCTTCCTGACCAAGCCGCTGTATCCTGCGGATGTACTTACCATGATGAAAAAGGAAGGGATCAGAAAGAAGATCCTGGAGATGGATGCGGGGCCGGCGGATTTGAATGGCCTTCGGATCCTGATCGCTGAAGATCTGGAGATGAATGCGGATATCATCTTTGACCTTCTGGAGCTGGAAGGGATGGAGCATGACTGGGCGCAGAATGGAAAGATCTGCGTGGAGATGTTTGAAAAGAGCGCGCCTCATTACTACGATGCCATACTGATGGACATGCGGATGCCGGTGATGAATGGCCTGGATGCCGCCAGGGCGATCCGTGCCCTTGACAGAGAGGATGCCCGGACGATTCCGATCATCGCGCTTACCGCCAATGCCTTTGACGAGGATGTCCAGAATTCCCTCCAGGCAGGGATGAATGCCCATCTGTCCAAGCCGATTGAATCGGATCACCTGTATGCTGTGCTTGGAAAGCTGGCAGGCAGAAAGTGAGAGGGCATCCGTTTTCAAGGATTGTTGCGCTGGAGCAATAGATTGAAGAGAGGTGTCCTGAAGGCTCTGCAAAAAAGACGGGAGCATGGCGTGCCATGCTCCCGTCTTTTTATGATTTTTTCAATGCCTGACTGCGTTTGATCGTTCGAATCAGTACCAGGACAAATATCAGCCAGCTCAGTAACGTGATCACAATTGCAGGCTTCATATGTGGCGGCGAATACGTGAGCTTAAAGTGGTGTGCGCCTTCTGATACATAAAAGCCGGTATAACAGAGATTTGACCGCATCAGTAGTACCGGGGCACCATCCACTTCAGCACTCCAGCCATCGGAATAGAGAAGCGACAGCTCTACAAAACGCTGGCCTCCATCTTCCAGGTCACCTTCTACCGTATTCGCAGACAGGACAGGCTCGCTGCAGCCGCCGTGGTTTCTCTTCGCGACATCCTCTTCAAAAGAATTCATGGGAATATAGACGATTTCAGCAGATCTGATTTTGCAGCGTCCCTTCCCATTCAACCTGATTCGGATTTCATCGTGACCATTCGTCTCGGAATAACCCATATAGGATAGCCAGCCTTTGATGGGAACCTGATACGGATTGTCATCACTTCTCAGAAACAGTTTTCTCTTCCCGGCACCGGAATACAGGGTGATTGATTCGTCATCCTTCGAAACATACGCATCCTCATAGGAAACGCCTGTAAGATGGATGTAGGATTCGCAGCCTTGTCTGCGTTCAACAGGAAATGTGATCTCGCTTTCAGGCCCAAGAACAAATCCTCCATTTTCTTTCTTTTCCAAAGATCCGTTCACGGCTGCTGTTTCTGTATCCAGAGGAATGCATATCTCATGGGTTTCAGGGGCTTTTGCCTTTACAAAATTGTCTGGAAGGTGTGTCAGGTCTGCCTCATCCAGTACAACAGTTTTGATCAAAGACTGTTCTTTCTGCGCTGCACTGAGGTTATCGAACGTAGCAGAGGATACTGCACTGTCATAGGTACGTGCAAAATACAAGGGGTTTTGATTCCGGTACAATATATTTTTCTTGTCGCTATGCTCCGGCATCGGTGAAAAGCCATAAGGGATAATCCCGTCTTTTCTGTCTGTCAGATAATAACCGACACAAGCAAGGTTCTCACAGACAGTGCTGCCGCCCATTGACATGATTCTGACATTGCTTTCAATTCCGGGACTCTCCAGCTGCAGTAAAAAGTTCTGCAGATTACCGTTCGCGACACTATTGAATCCTGAGACGCCGTAATAGTCATGGTACAGGGAATTGTTCAGCCAAAGCCTTTTGTTGTATCCGGTATCCGTGCGGGAAAAAACTCCATCTTTCAGGGCGTGGAGACGGCTTACGGGCTGGCTGTCGTAGTATGAAGGCAACTCTTTCATTGCCATATATGTCGTTGATACGTTTCCCAGTCCAGGCTGGAAGGTAACAAAACCCATGACCGCGGCGCACAGAATCGCAAGGACAGTGATTACAAAGCTGTATACTTGATAAGAAGGCTGTCTGCGCCGCAGGATCAGGAATACAAGCGAAGATACTGTCAGGCACGCGGCACCCACTGCCACATACAGACAATAGAGGGAGCTGATGCCAAGATGCCTCCTTAGAATGAACAGTGCCACTGATCCTGCGGCATACAGGGATGTGATTACAGCCAGCACGCGGCATGCGGGCACTCCGTATGCGGGTCCTTTTTGCACCACATAGATACTGGATATACCGAGTGTAAACGCAAAAATGAAGACCCATCGATTGCTCACATTTCCAAAAGCACCCATCACAAGGCCGACAAAAGGAAGAAAGAGGCCTGCCGCTTCAAGAAGCAAGGCTGCACGCAGCGCATTCAGTTTAGGAAAATGATCGCAGTATAGAAAGACCAGGATCGGAACCACCAGAGCGATCATGCTTACAACTGTACTGTATCCCGGTTTAATATTCGGGCTGATGAACCCGAGCACCAGACTGACCATGTACTTGACCGGATACAGGAAAGGAATGCCGGAGGTCTCTTCTACATGTACTCTGTCTGAAGAAAAAACATGATTGAAGGTCGGAATCAGGATACATGCCTGCATCCCTACACCGACGAGCCAGCCTCCGAGTGTACGGAATCCTTTGCTGAAAAACACAGCCACAGGACTTGAGGACATCGGGACTTTCCTGCGGATCGACGGCCAGCGGAACAGAAAATAAAAACCAACGGCAATGGTATTCATGTAGGGAAAGTAATAATTTCCCAGAAATGCCACAGTCACCGCGATGATCATCCATATCATTTTGTCTTCCTGCAGGATCTTTTCAACGCCAAACAGCATGAATGGAAGCGTATACAGGGCGATTCCGAACACGGGATACATTGTAACCCGGCACATGGCAAAACCGCATGAAGTATAGACGATCGTACCTGTGAGAATTGCACGGTCGTCCATTTTTCTGTAACGGAAGAGAATGGAAAAGAATAATCCGCCAAGGTACAGTCGGAGCAGTACGGTGAAATTATAGAACACGCCAAGCATGCTTGCCGGAACCAAAGCGCTGAGAATGTCGATCCGGTTGATTCGGGCGGTAACGATGATTCCATCTCCCATTCCGATCGTGAAATCATAGAATAACGGCCGGAAATCCCCATGGATGAGTCCGGAAAATGCTTCCCGTAAATACCTTCTCAGATAGACCATCTGCGGGAAATACTGGCTTGTTCCATCCGGCGTCCAGACAAAGGACTTGCCATTCAGGAGAAATGGAAGAAACATTCCTGTCATCAGAACGATAAACAGGAGTGTGTACCATAGATAATACTTATGGATCCGGCCATGCGCCTGGTCATCCGGGTATGAAGCAATATCGCGGTAAACATTCATGGTAAAGTCTCCAAATCAGTGATGATAGCGGGGCAGTTTTATTGTTGCCTGTCCTGATATTCTTGACGATTCTGCATGAGATGAATAAACGATCAATTACAGGGATGTTATCATATTTTGCTGTTCGTGGAAAGGGAGCAGCTGCTGCAGCTGGTTCAGGACGGCCCGAAGGATAGCAGGCCGCACCCCGGCCTGCAGGCAGGGGCATGACTTGTAACGATCTGAGAATATTCTGCAATGCTATTAACATTTTGCATAGAGACGTTTGGCGGGAGCTTGTGATATACTGTCACGGTAACAATTCGGACTTTTCAGGTGATCTTTCCTTATTGGATGGAAACTGAATCAGCCCATATGGAGGATTTCCTGAAATGGATGGAACTACTTGGGAAGGCAGGAAAGGAGTGATTGTAATGATTGAAATGAGGAAAACCAGGAATATCCTGTTGGGGCTTCTCCTGGCAGCCCTGGCTGCGGTACTCATGACGTTTGCGGCAGGAGCACAGACCGTAACGCTGCAGGTCAGCCCGGGGGAGAATATCTCCAAGGCATTTAATAAGGTGTCGAAGGAGTCCAGGTCCTGGCCGGGGATGACGACGATCGTGATTCCGCCGGGGAACTATGTTGTTGACCAGCTGAGGGTATGGGGGAATACTACGGTTTCCATGCAGGGTGTTACACTTACGAATCAGGATGGCGCTCATTCCATGCTTCGTCTTGGGGCAAAAGAAGCTGACTGGGACGAATATAATGGCGGGGCCGGCAGGAGCGGTTATTCGCCGGATTTTTCCGATATCAGCTTTATCGGCGGTACATGGGACAACAATGGCTTCTCAACCAGCATCATGCAGATGGGGCATGCACAGAACCTGTCCTTTGATGGCGTAACGTTCCAGAATGTCAACACGGCGCATCATCTGGAATTTGGCGGCTGCCAGAATATCAGGATCATCAACTGTACCTTTACGGGCTATTCCGGGAATTTCGGAGATGCATACAATGGCGAGGCGATCCAGTTTGAGGTTCTTTCCGGTACGGCCGGCAAGCATTTCAGCGGTTATCATTCCGTGACGGATGAGACTCCCTGCAAAAACGTGGAGATCAGCGGATGTACATTTGATACGCTGAAGCGGGGCGTGGGTTCTCATACGGCAATTGCGAACAGCTATTTCAGCGGATTCCGGATTCATGACAATACCTTCCGTAATATTACCGGTTATGCGGTCAGTATGCTGAACTATACGGATTCTTCCGTGTATCATAATACGATTACCGCATGCGGTTCGGGGATTATGTGCGCAGCCAGCGACCGTAGCCATGCGAACTTCTATGAATCCAGGCTGACATCCAATACCAGACCGGCTCCGATGAATCTGAACTGCCGGATTTATGACAATGTTTTGTCCATCGATGCAGGAGCGAATGGGAGCAATTATAATAATCTCAATTATGGGATCTATGTGTTTGGAGAGAAGCTCAAGAGGAAGACCGGTACTATGCCTGCGGGGGACTGGCGCGTAAGCGGCGTTACTGTCAGCGGGAATAAGGTGACAATGAATGTGGCCGGCGGCGGGATCTGGCTGAGAGGAACCAAGGGCGTTACTGTCAGCGGAAATACCGTGACGTGCAGTCTCCAGAGCAAAGGGAAGGTGAGCTTCGGAAGCGGGATCCGGACGGAGTTCAGTGAGAACGATAAGATCGTTGGAAATAAGGTCCAGAACCAGAAGAGTGGTCCTGGCAAGAAGGCGGTAGGGATTCTGATTAATGAGAAGACCCAGGGCGTCAAAATAGAAAGAAACCGGATCGAGAATACAGGATCTGACGGGATTCGCGTAACCGGCGGTAAGAATGTAACCCTCCGGAAGAATACGGTCAAAGGATGCGGCGGATCAGGAATCAAAGCATCCAAAAGTCAGCTGAAGACGGATTCGGGAAACAAGATCTCAAAGTGATCTTCAAAGTGATCTTCAAAGTGATTTTCAAAGTGATTTTCAAAGTGATCCTGAAACAGTTCAGAACCGATGGTTCTGAACTGTTTTGCATTTCGGGCAGGATTGCATTTGGCATCAGGAATTGATATGATTGAAGAAATTATGTAACTGTTCAGGACAGCCCGAAGTACTTGCTGCTGAGGGTGTATGAAAGGGATCCATTCTCTTTCCGGATCCGGTGTGACAGGGGAGATCAATATGGAACAGGGAACCGAAGTGAAAGGGGAATCAAGGCCTCAGGCTCAGGGGATGCCGGATGCTTATGCCGGACAGGCGCCGGACAGCCGGAATCAGTATGGCCGCCAGAATCCCGGGGCTGCAGCAGGATATTCTCGCCAGGTGCAGGGCGATGGGCGTCAGTATGCCCGCCAGTATGCCCGCCAGACACAGGGTGAGGCAGGTATTTATTCTCAGCAGGTACAGGGTGCGTCTGGCGTGTACAACAGTGGGACACAGGGTGCAGCACGTACGTATGCGGGCCAGGCACAGGGTGCAGCGAGAGCGTATGCCGGACAGGGGCAGGGCACCTGGAATCAGTATGCAAGTCAGACACAGGACGGGGCAGGAGCCTATTCCCGTCAGGGGCAAGGCGGATCGGGAACCTATCTTCGCCAGAATCAGGGCGCGTATGCCGGGCCGGGCCAGGGAGCAGCGGGAACCTGGCTTCGTCAGGATCAGGGTGCGTATGCCGGGCCGGGCCAGGGAGCAGCGGGAACCTGGCTTCGTCAGGGCCAGGGGGCATATGTCGGCCAGGGTCAGGGAGGATCCGGCGTATATTCAGGCCAGCGTCAAGGTGCGGCAGGTGCAGCTCCCGGACAGGGACAGACCGCGCAGAATCCGTACACCGGTCAGTCTCAGGGAGCATCGAGAATGTACTCCGGCCAGCCGAATCTGTATTACGGCCAGCCGAATTATGAGGCAGGTCAGGCACAGGGCAGTCTGAGAGGACAGCAGGTTCAACCAAGGGAGGCATCCGGCGCACAGTATGCTCAGCCGCAGGGAACCGCAGGCACTCGTCCGGTTCAACCGCAGGGGGCACCCGGCTCAGCTCCGGTTCAGCCGCAGGGGGCACCCGGCTCAGCTCCGGCTCAGCCGAATGGAACGGATGATGCGTGGCCTGCCGATTCCGCTCAGGACGGGAAGGATCGTAAGGATGCGCCCTCAAAGAAGGATGATTCCAAAGGGAAAAAGCCTTTACGGATCTCGTCTCCGGAACAGGTGGATGATTATATCCGTGTCACGACACCGGGCATGTGGCTGCTGGTGGCTGCGATGCTGGTTCTGCTTGCTGCAGGGATTATCTGGGGATATGCGGCAAGGGTCGAGATGAAGACGACAGATCAAAACGGAGAGGTGAAGACAGAATATGTTGCGCCTGCTTCGTTTCTGACGGATGCTGGCGGGGGAAGCTGATCGATTGACAGCCGTCAATCACACGACAGCAGTATCAGAAGGCTGGAGCCGAATGGGAAACTTGGCAGATGAGTATTTGGAATAAGACAAAAGCCGCGGCAGAACCTGTGACAGGGAAAAAAGTGGCAAAGGTTCCGGTGATCATGCAGCTGGAAGCCCTGGAATGCGGGGCAGCGTGTCTGGACATGATCCTTGCCTATTATGGGAAATGGGTTCCCCTGGAACAGGTCAGGAAGGACTGCGGAGTCTCCAGGGACGGGTCCAATGCGAACCACGTGCGCCTGGCGGCGATTAACTATGGGATGCATGCAGACGGATACAAGGTGGAAGCCTCTTACCTGAAGGAAGAGGGAATCTTCCCGTGTATTCTGTTCTGGAATAATAATCATTTTGTGGTGCTGGATGGCTTCCGGAAGGGGAGGGCCGTGCTCAATGACCCTGCCAGGGGCGTTGTGGAAGTATCCATGGAGGAGTTTGAAAGCAGCTTCTCCGGGATCATCATCGAGCTTTCTCCGGGAGATCAATTTGTCCCGGAAGGGGAGCCGAAGAGCATCATGGGCTTCGTGAAGAAGAAGATGAAGGGGCTCGGCCCCTCTTTTGCGTTCGCTGTTGCCCTGTCTGCGATCACAGCCATGGTAGGCATGGTGAATCCGGCATTCCAGCGGGTCTTCCT
The DNA here is from genome assembly GCA_946405675.1 of uncultured Clostridia bacterium. Taxonomy (GTDB): domain Bacteria; phylum Bacillota; class Clostridia; order Lachnospirales; family Lachnospiraceae; genus Porcincola. Next base: position 28,863 of record CAMJIC010000001.1, on the reverse strand, counting down.
GGACCGGCTGCTTTCCGGAAAAAGCCCGGAATGGGTGACGCCGTTTCTGATCATAGTCACGGCTGTTTCGGTGATCTCGATGGTCACGGCTGTGGTTGAACGCATATTCAGCCTGAAGATGGAAGGAAAACTGGCAGTCACCTCAAACAGCGAGTATATGTGGCACGTCCTGCGTCTGCCCATCGAGTTCTTTTCCCAGAGAATGACAGGCGATATCGCGATGCGGAAGCAGACCAATGCGACGATCGCGTCGACGATGATCAATACGTTCACTCCGCTGATCCTGAACACGGGCATGATGATCTTCTATTTGTTTGTTATGCTCCGTTATAACGTGCTCCTGTCGTTGATCGGGATCTCTTCGCTGGTGATCAACAGTGCGCTGCAGAAGTATATCTCCAACAAGAAGATCAACATTTCCAGGGTCCGGATGCGCGATGCCGCAAAGCTGCAGTCGGCCACGGTGTCCGGCATTGAGATGATAGAAACCATCAAGGCAAGCGGTGTGGAGGATGAGTTCTTCAGCCGCTGGGCCGGCTACCAGGCCTCCGTAAACCGGCAGGACATGACGGGACAGCATATTACGCAGTATTATGGGCTGATCCTGTCCTTTGTCACGCAGCTGACCAATGACGTGATCCTGGCGCTGGGGCTGCTCTTCACGATGTCGGGGCATTTTTCCATCGGTATGCTGTTCGGGTTCCAGACGCTTCTGACCAGCTTCTCCGCACCGGTGGTTCAGCTGACTTCCGCCAGGGATCTGATCCGGGAGATGCGTACAGACATGGAACGGATCGAGGATGTCCTCGAATATCCCACAGACGTTTCCCCTGATTCACTGGCCTTGAATCATGAGATCAGTTATTCCAAGCTGCGGGGAAGGGTGGAGATGAAAAATGTGACCTTCGGGTATTCTCCCCTGGCGAAGCCGCTGATCGAAAACTTCAATATGACCATTGAGCCGGGACAAAAAGTCGCGTTTGTCGGAGCGTCCGGCTGCGGAAAGTCGACGCTCGCGAAGCTTCTGACAGGACTTTACAAGCCTTGGAGCGGCGAGATCCTTTTTGACGGGAAGCGGATCGATGAGATCGACCGGAATCTGTTTACCGGATCTGTCGCAAAGGTGGATCAGGATGTGACGCTGTTTGAGGATACGATCGCGGCGAACATTAAGATGTGGGACAGCTCCATTGAAAACTTTGAGATGATCCTTGCCGCGCGGGATGCCAGCATTCATTCGGATATCATCACCCGCGACGGAGGCTACAATTATGTCCTGCATGAGAATGGGAAGGATCTTTCCGGCGGACAGAGGCAGCGGCTGGAGATCGCGCGTGTGCTGGCGCAGGATCCGACGGTCCTGATCATGGATGAGGCGACCAGCGCGCTGGATGCAAGGACAGAGGCGGAGGTCGTGGAGTCCGTGCATGAGAGAGGCGTGACCTGTATTGTAGTCGCGCACCGGCTTTCCACGATCCGTGACTGCGACGAGATCATTGTGATGGATCATGGGCGCGTGATGGAACGCGGGACACACAAGGAACTGTATGCCATGGGCGGGCTTTATAAAGAGCTGGTATCCAGCGAGTGACAGTTCAGTTCCTCAGTGTGATTGAGATGAAAAGGAGCGGAAGCGCTTTGGGATGGTTTGATGAACAGATCCGGCAGCGGATACAGAATGATGACGATATTCTGTCTGATGCCTATGCCACAATGGCAAATGCAGTCAGCGGGAAAAAGAAGATAGAGGTTTTGTTCCAGTCTGACCGGGAGATGGCTTCCAGAGCTGTGGGAGAGATCTTAAAGTATTATCGTGTCCACGCGAGGAAGCTTCCGGAAAATATTGATGATTCAAAAGAGATCCTGGATTACCTGCTCAGGCCCGCCGGGATCCTGCACAGAAATGTCCGTCTGACGGAAAACTGGTATAAGGATGCCAGCGGTGCGATGCTGGGAACGCGCAAGGATGGTTCAGTCGTTGCGCTGATTCCTGGAAAGCTGCATGGATATTCGATCGTAGATCCCTCCAACGGGAGCAGGGAAGATGTCAACGCGAAAACGGCGGGTGAACTGAGCGTGGATGCCATGTGCTTCTACAAGCCGTTTCCGCTGAAATCCATTTCGGTCAAGGAAGTTTTTCTGTATGTAATCTCGCTGCTGAGGCCCCGTGACTTTGTCTGGATGATTGCCCTGACAGGAGTCGTGACACTGATTCAGACGATCGGCCCCAGGATCACGCGCAAGATCTATGATTCTCAGTTCCTGGCATCGGGAAACCGCAGTGTCCTGATCTGCCTGGTTCTGGTTTTGCTGCTTTCCGAACTGTCAAGGCAGATGTTTGACCTGGTCAAGACCATCTTCGGCCAGAACATCCAAAGCCAGCTGAACATGCAGGTGGAAAGCGCGTCGATGATGCGGATCCTGTCCCTGCCTATCTCGTTCTTTAACCGGTTCAACTCCGGTGAACTGACGAGCCGGGTATCGGCGGTGACCGTTGTGTGCTCCACATTTTCTTCGACCTTTTTCTCGATCTTCCTGACCGCAGGGTTCTCGCTGGTATACCTGTTTCAGATTTTTCATTTTGCGCCGATTCTGCTGGTTCCGTCCGTGATCCTGTCGCTTCTGACGGCAGGCCTGTCCCTTGCGACGGCTTTGCTTCAGATGAATGTGACAAAGCGCAGGATGGAATATGACAGCAAGGAAACAGGTATGGTGCTCGCGCTTCTGAACGGCATCCCGAAGATCAAGGTGGCAGGAGCTGAGAAGCGGGCATTTGCGAAATGGGCTCAGAGCTATGCGCCATCCGCCCATCTGAGCTACAATCCGCCCTTTATCGTGAAGATGAACGGGCCAATCTCCCAGATGATCACGCTGGGCGGAACGGTCGTGATGTATTACCTGGCATTGAAGGGAGGCGTTTCCGCGGCGGATTACATGGCGTTCAATACGGCTTACGCGCTGGTGTCCGGCGCGTTCACCGGTCTGGTAGGCGCAGCTGCGGCTGTGGCAGGAGTGCGGCCTGCGCTGGAGATGGCGAAGCCGCTGTTTGAGACAGCTCCCGAGCTGCAGGAAGAAAAAGAGGTGCTGGAGCGTCTGGGCGGAAGCATTGAGATCAACCATGTTTCCTTCCGTTATTCGGAAAAGATGCCCTATGTACTGCAGAACCTGTCCCTGAAGATCAAGCGGGGCGAGTATGTCGCCATCGTCGGCAGGACTGGCTGCGGGAAATCCACTCTGATGCGTCTGCTTCTGGGATTCGAGAAGCCGGATAAGGGCGGTATTTACTATGACGGCCGGGACATCCAGATGCTCGACCTGAAATCCCTTCGCCGCAGGATCGGCGTTGTGCTTCAGTCAGGCAATCTGTTTCAGGGGAGCATTTATTCGAATATTTCCATTTCCAACCCATCGATGACCGAGGAAGATGCCTGGAGGGTTGCGGAGATGGTTGGCATGAAGGAGGATCTGCGGCACATGCCCATGGGCATGAATACATTGGTACAGGAAGGCGGAGGCGGGATCTCCGGCGGGCAGAAGCAGAGGCTGATGATTGCCCGCGCGATCGCAGGCAACCCGTCTGTTCTGATGTTTGACGAAGCGACGAGCGCGCTGGACAATATCACACAGAAGATCGTTTCGGATTCTCTGGATTCGCTCAAGTGTACCAGGATCGTGATCGCGCACAGGCTTTCCACGATCCGCAACTGTGACCGGATCCTGATGATGGACGGCGGAAGGATCGTGGAACAGGGAACCTATGAGGAGCTGATCGCGAAAGAGGGGGCTTTCGCGAAGCTGGTAGAGCGGCAGAGAGTGGATGTGTGATGTGAAAGGCTACAAAACATGCTTCTGACAGGGGCCGTGCACACAGGCCGGCCCGGTGGCGGAGGTGTGACTCGAAACAAAATGCGGCAGGCCGTCTGAATAAAAGGGGTGCTGAAATGATTCCTGAGGAAAGATTACATTTAAGAAGGTTGCTTCTGGTTGTGGATGACCAGAAGATCAACCAGGATCTGCTGGGGACGATTCTTGGGAATGAATTTGACCTGATCTACGCTGATGGCGGAAGAGAGGCGATCGATCAGGTCATGCTTCACAAGGATATGCTGTCTGCGGTATTGCTGGATCTGGTGATGCCTGAGATGGATGGATTCGCGGTGATGGACGTGATGAAGGCGGATGAAGAACTTGCGCGGATCCCGATCCTGGTTCTGACCGCTGAGAAGACTGCAGAATTGGAAGCATTGGGACGAGGCGCTTCCGGCTTTATCCCGAAACCATTTGAGTCCCACGAGATTATCCTGGCACGTGTGAGGAGTTTTGTAGAGTTGGCCGAGGGACGCCGCCTGATCCATGCGGCGGAGTGCGATCCGCGGACAGGGCTTTACACGAAAGAGTTTTTCTTTTCCTATGCGGAACAGATCGAACGGTTCCATCCGGACTGGCGGATGACGGAGTTCGCGCTGCGCATCAGCCGCTACCGCCTGCTCAGGGAGTTGTACGGACAGGAGTTTCTGGACAGTGTCTCCCGCGCGCTGGCGCAGCATCTGATGGAGAATGCGAAGGCGGCCCAGGGGATCTGTGCAAGGGCATCGGAGGATACCTATTACCTGTTTTTGCGGAGAGGGTGTGTCGGACTGGAACAGATCCGGAGACTGCAGCAGGAGTTGAATACCCTCAGGGAGCATATGGACCTTCGCCTGGACGCAGGGATGTGTGATATCGAACGGAGTGAAATGGATGTGCGTCGCAGGTTCAGCTGCGCGGAGGCGGCCTGCGCCATGGTGCATCAGGATCATAACGGGGAGCTTGTGGTCTATGACAGCGTCATGCATGAAAAACAGCTATACCGGCAGCGTCTGATCAATGATCTCCCCCGCGCGGTCGCGGAGCATGAACTGAAGGTCTATTACCAGCCGAAGTACGATATTACCAAAGATACCCCTGTCCTGAGCGGTGCGGAAGCCCTGGTGCGGTGGCAGCATCCGGAATTCGGCATGATCCCCCCGGGGGATTTCATTCCGCTTTTTGAGCAGAATGGCCTGATCGGGCGTGTAGACTTATATGTTTGGGAAGAATCGGCAAGGCAGCTCCAGAAATGGAGGGAACAGTTCGGAACAAGGTTCCCCATCACTGTATCAGTGAATGTCTCGTCCATGGACATCCATATGCCCGGCCTGGAGGAAAAACTGAACAGGCTGGTGGATACCTACGGGATCAGGCCGGAGGAGCTTCACCTGGAACTGACAGAATCCGCATATATGGAAGATGCCAGGCTGATGCAGGAAGTGACGGATCACCTTCGTTCGATGGGATTCCGGATCGAAATGGATGACTTCGGGGCCGGATACTCTTCTCTGAACATGCTGTCCACGCTGCCTGTGGACGTGCTGAAGATGGATATGATGTTTGTCCGGAGGCTTTCAAGGGAAGATTCAAGGGAATACCGGTTTATCGAGATCGTCCATGACATTGCAAGAATGCTGGACATACCGATGATCGCGGAAGGCGTGGAGGATGCCGTGCAGCTGGAGCTTCTGAAGAAGATCGGATGTGAGTATATCCAGGGATATTATTTTTCGCCTCCGGTTCCGGCGGAAGCATTTGAAGAGATGATGAAAGGGGCATTGCGATGACGGTTCAGGAGTTTTATGAGGAAGTCGGCGGTGACTACGCGGCGGCAAAGAAGATTCTGATGATGGATAAGATGATCCTCCGCTATCTTCCCAAGCTTGCGGAAGACCCATCCCGCAGCCTTCTTCAGGCGGCATGGGAGAAGAAAGACCGGAAGGGGATGTTTGAAGCATTGCACGCCATGAAAGGTGTCTGCGCAAACCTTGGGCTGACCTCTCTGGCCGTGAAGGCGGGAAGCGCCCTGGAGCCGCTGCGTCCGGGCAGCACGCTTGCGGTATCGGATGAAGAGCTGTTCAGGCAGGTGAAGGAGATCTGCAGCCAGTTTGACCAGACCATTTCCAAGATGAAACAGATTCAAGCCTGACTATGGAATTCAAGCATCTGAGAACGTTTGTAGAGGTTGTAAGGACAGGGAGCTTCACCGATGCAGCGGAGAACCTGTTTCTCTCACAGCCGACGGTCAGCCAGCACATCCGACAGCTGGAGGAAGAGCTGGGAACAAGGCTTGTGATGCGGACTACCCGGAGGATCGAGATCACTGCGCTGGGCGAGGAGCTTGCTTCCTATGCGGAGGATATCCTTGCGCTTCGGGAGAAAATGTATGCAAACTGTTCCGGGAAGGGCCACAGTATCCTTTCCATCAGCGCTTCCACCATCCCTTCAGCGTATATCCTGCCTTCGGTTCTCAAACAGTTCGGGAAAGAGCATCCGGAGGTCTATTTTTCTATCCATCAAAGTGACAGCGCAGGGACGGAACGCGGTGTGCTGGAAGGCTTGTTTGACCTGGGGCTTACCGGGAGAAGCCCTGAGAGCGAGGCATTGGAGGCGGAACCGTTTTGCTCGGACGAGATGGTTCTGATCACCCCTGTCAGCCGTTATTACCTGGAAATGAAGGAGCGGCATGCTAGCGTACGGGAGCTTCTTGACCAGCCGATCATTCTCAGGGAAGAGGGGAGCGGGAGTCTGAAAGCGGCGGACCGTTACCTGGCAGGAGAGAAGATCGACCAGTCCTCTTTGCATGTGGTTGCGCGGATCAATGATCAGGAGGCCATCAAAAACATGGTGGCAGGCGGTGTAGGGATCTCCTTCCTTTCCTCCAGGGCGGCCATGGAATTTGTTGAAGCAAAGCGGGTTCTGAGCTTCCATCTTCCCCCCGGGACCGCGGTCCGCCAGTTTTACATTCTCCAGAGGAAGGGCGATATCCCATCTCCCCTCAGGAAAGAATTTATCCGTTTCCTGAAGAACCACTCTGAGCTTCTTTGAAGGAGAAATGATATGAAGCAACAGTTTACCGGGATCGATGAGATCGAGCGCAGCCTTCAGAAGGACCGCCGTTTTCATGAAAAGCTGGTGAGTCCCTTTACGAGGGCGGTAAGCCGTTATGAACTGCTTTGCCCGGGAGATCAGGTTGCGGTATGCATCTCCGGCGGGAAGGATTCCATGCTGATGGCCAAGCTGTTCCAGATCCTGATGCGTCATGGAAAATTCAGGTTTGGCCTGGAGTTTGTCGTCATGGATCCGGGGTATGCTCCGGAAAACCGGGCACTGATCGAGGAGAATGCAAAAAAACTGCTGCTTCCCATCCGGATCTTTGAAAGCCGGATCTTTGACGCGGTGGACCATATTCCGAAGAATCCCTGTTATCTGTGCGCGCGCATGCGCAGAGGCTATCTCTACCGGTACGCAAAGGATCTGGGATGCAACAAGATTGCCCTGGGCCATCATTATGATGATGTGATCGAAACCATCCTGATGAGCATGCTCTGGGCAGGCCAGTATCAGACCATGATGCCGAAGCTGCACAGCACCAACTTTGAGGGGATGGAGCTGATCCGCCCCATGTATCTGATCCGCGAGGAGGATATCATCGACTGGACAAAGAAGATGAACCTTACATTCCTCCGATGCGCGTGCCATTTTACGGAAAACTGCAGCAGTGTTTCAGAGGATGGAACCAGCGTTTCCAAACGGGCGGAAACCAAGCAGCTGATCAGAATCTTGCGAAAGACCAATCCCTATGTGGAAGCGAATCTGTTCAAGAGCGCGGAAAATGTGAACCTTGACCGGGTGATTGCATGGAAGAAGGATCTCGCTGCGCATTCCTTCCTGGAGGAGTACAGGGATTGATACATGGATGTAAATCCCGGCTGGTTTTGCGCTCATCAAATTTGCTCCCTTGCAGGGGCGGGATTTCCATGCTATACTGACTTGTCAATTATGTCCTGGCAAAGAGATGGCGGAAGGAGGAACCGTACGTGAGCGGTGGGAAGAGAGCGAGATTTGTGGGGGAGGTGCCGCTGAAGTGGTTTATCCTGCTTCATCTGAGCCTTGTTGTGAATTCTCTCGCAGGTACAGCTTCCAAGCTTGCAGGACGGCATCCTTTTCTCTCCTTCGGTTTTGTGTTCTGGTACGGCGTGATGCTGGTGATCACCATGGCCTTTGCGGTTGCGTGGCAGCAGATCCTCAAGCATATGTCCCTGACCTTTGCGTTTACGAATAAACCCATCACGATTATCTGGGGACTGATCTGGGGAGTGACCATTTTCCGGGAGCAGCTGAGCTGGAAGATGATCCTGGGGTCTGTGGTCATCCTGATCGGTATTATGGTTGGGGTATCTGACACAGGAAATTCTTCTCAAAAGGGGGAGGACATCCCTAGGTCTGGCGGCGGACTGTCAGGAAACAGCGGGGAAAAGACGGAGGTCAAAGCATGAAGATGGCGCTTCTTGCCGGCGGGTTTTCGATGTTCCGGGGGCTGGAAAAGTATATCATCGTATGGATCATCTCTGTCCTGATCTCATCCATTGCGCAGGTCATGCTGAAGGCGGAAGCGAACAAGGAGCATGAGAGCAGGATCAAGGAGTACCTGAATCCTATGGTGGTCACGGCATATGCGATCTTCTTCCTGTCGACCTTCCTGACGATGTATGCGTTGAAGTACGTTCCGCTGACGTATTCTCCGATCATAGAGCCGCTGAGCTACATCTTTGTGCCTGTGATCGGTGTGCTGGTGTTGAAAGAGAAGCTGTCTGCGAGAAGGGTGCTGGGAATTGTGATTATGCTGGCGGGTATCGTTATTTTTTCTCTGTGAACCGTTGCCGCTTTTGTAATTGTTCAGGACAGGTTCTGAATAATTGCCCATATTCTGACTGAAAGAAGGGATCGGAATGATAGACTTTAACAGACCTCCGGTGATCGGCACCGAGGCCGGGTATTTCCAGAAGGCACTTGAGAATGGGAAGCTGTGCGGGGACGGACCTTTTACCAAATATGCTTCCGAATGGCTGAGCAGACGTTTTGACGTTCCCCATTGCTATCTGACCACATCCTGCACCTCCGCGCTGGAGATGGCGAGCTGGCTCTGTGACCTGGAGCCGGGCGATGAGGTGATCATGCCTTCCTATACCTTTGTTTCCACGGCGGATGCGTTCGTGCTGCGGGGGGCAAAGATCGTTTTTGTTGACATCGAACCCAGAACCATGAATATCGATCCGGTCAGGATCGAGGAGGCTGTCACGCCGCGCACGAAGGTGATCTGTCCGGTACATTACGCGGGAATTGCCTGCGATATGGATGCGATTCTTGAGATTGCCGCGAAACATGGGCTGAAGGTCGTGGAAGATGCCGCGCAGGGTGTCAATGCGTACTATAAAGGAAGGGCACTTGGGACGATCGGCGATTATGGCTGCTACAGCTTTCACGAGACCAAGAATTACTCCATGGGAGAAGGCGGCGCTCTGGTGTTCCACAGGGATGAAGACCAGGAGCGTGCAGAGATCGTCAGGGAGAAGGGAACGGACCGCAGCAAGTTCTTCCGTGGACAGATCGATAAATATAGCTGGGTCGGATATGGTTCCTCTTATCTTCCCAGCGAGCTGAACGTTGCTTATCTGTGTGCCCAGCTGGAGGTCTTTGACAAGATCAACGACAGGCGCCTTGCGATATGGAATTATTATCATGAAGCACTCAGACCGCTGGCGGATGCAGGCCTGATCGAGCAGCCATTTGTGCCGGATTATGCCACGCACAATGCGCATATGTATTATATCAAGGTGAAGAACCTTGAAGTGAGGACGCAGCTGATCAGTTATCTGAGGCAGAAGGACGTGATGTCTGTGTTCCACTATATTCCGCTGCACTCATCAAAGGCCGGGAAGAGATTCGGACGGTTCCATGGCGAGGATGTGTATACGACGAAAGAGTCAGAACGGTTGATGCGGCTTCCGCTGTTTTATAACCTGACGGACGCGGAGATGGAGCATACGGCCAGGAGCATCCTGGAGTATCCGGGCTGGAAATAATATGAGCAGATCACTGCTTCAAAAACTGAAACCGTATTATGTAAGGAAGGCTGTTCGGTACCTGAGACATTATGGACTGAAGGACTTCCTGATTCGCGTGCAGGAAAGGCTTGCCCCGGAGGAGGTTCCCTACGGCCCCTGGTATGAGAAGCACAAGGCAGGACCGGATGTGCTGGCACTGGAGCGCGCTGAGGTATTGCGCGCGTATGGGAATGGCGCAAAAGCGCAGGAGCAGGAGGAATGTACTCCGCTGTTTTCTGTGGTTGTGCCTGCCTGGAGAACGCCTGAGCGCTATCTGAAGGAGCTTCTTGACTGTGTGCTGGGCCAGGTGTTTGGAGACCTGGAGCTGGTGGTTGCGAATGCGAGTCCGGAGGATGCGGCGATGGGGAGCATCCTGGAGGAGCGGTCTTCCAGGGACAGCCGTCTCCGGGTACTGAATCTGAAGGAGAACAGGGGGATCGCGGCCAATACCAATGAAGCGTTGTCTGCTGCGCGCGGCACATTTGTCTGCTTTATGGACCACGATGACCTGATCGCCCCGGATGCGCTGTATGAGGCATGGAAGCTGATCCGTTCGCAAGAAGTCGATCTGATCTATACAGATGAAGATAAGATCCGTGACGACGCGGACGGCCTGCCGGAGCACTTTCAGCCCCATCTGAAGCCGCAGTTTAACCTGGATCTGCTCAGGTCGAACAATTATATCTGCCATTTCCTGATGGTACGCAGATCGCTCGTGGAAGAGACGGGGGGGCTTTCGGAAGCGTTTGACGGCGCACAGGACTATGAATTTATCCTGCGCCTGGCAGACCGGATCCCGGCAGGCAGGATCGGCCATATCCCCCGGGTTCTCTATCACTGGAGAACCCATGAGATGTCTACGGCCGACAATCCGGACAGTAAGCGGTACGCGTATGAGTCGGGAAAGCGGGCACTGGAGGAGCACCTTGCAAGAAATGGGCAAAGAGGCGAGGTGAGCCAGACCAAGGATCATGGCTTTTACCGGATCCGCTATCCGCTGGCGCGAAGGCCGAAGGTGTCCATCATCATACCAAACAAAGAGTCGTCAGATATGCTGGAACGCTGTATTGCGGCAATCTGTGAGCGGACAAAGTATCCGGACTATGAGATCATCGTCGTTGAGAACAATTCTTCTTCCGGTGGGATTCTTAGCCTGTACAGGAAGCTGAGGAGCCGGGGAATCCGGGTGCTGCGCTGGAAAAGCCGCGCAGGAGAGCCTTCCTTCAACTTTTCTGCGATCAATAATTTCGGCGCCCGGGCGGCAAAGGGAGAGTACCTTGTTTTTCTGAATAATGACGTGGAGGTCGGGGAAGGCTGGCTGGAAGAGCTTCTGGGCGTATGTGAGCGCCCGGAGGTGGGCGCGGCAGGACCAAAGCTCCTTTTCCCGGATGGCAGGATCCAGTCTGCGGGGATCGTGGTTGGGATCGGCCAGGTGGCGGGCTCCCTGTTTACCGGAATGAACGGCGCGTTTTCCGGCTATCTGCACAAGGCGTCTCTGATGCAGGATCTGAGTGCCGTGACGGCCGCCATGATGATGGTCAGGAGAAGCGTTTTTGAAAAGGTGGGCGGTTTCGATGAGGAACTTGCGGTCGCGTTCAACGATGTGGATCTTTGCCTGAAGATCCGCGAAGAGAACCTTCTGGTGGTCTATGATCCCTTTGCGCAGGCTATCCACTATGAGTCGGCCAGCCGGGGGGATGAGTATACGAAGAACAATGCTGCCCGTTACAGGCAGGAGGCTGCCCTGATGCGGGAGCGTTGGGCGGAGTATTATGAAAAGGGAGATCCGTACTACAATCCGAATTTCTCCCTTGCGCGGTGGGACTACACATTAAAACCGTGACAGGCGATCAGCTGTAACTGTTGAGAACAGGTTCTGAGCAGTTACAGCCAGCCATACTGCAGCCTGCGAGGTGTAACCTGTAACGATAAAAGGGTGTCGCAAGACATGAAATCCATGAAGAGTATCACGATTGTCATTCCGAATTACAATGGAATGCAGTACCTGAAGGGCTGCCTGGACAGCCTTGCGGCGCAGACGGATCAGGACTTTGAGATCCTGATGATCGATAATGGTTCCACGGACGGAAGCGTGGCATGGGTACGTGCGCATTATCCGAAGGTGAGGATCCGCGCATACCGCCAGAACACAGGATTCTGCAAGGCAGTCAATGCGGGGATCCGGCTCAGCAGGTCGGAATATGTCCTTCTGCTGAACAATGATGTGGTATGTGACCCGGAGATGGTGGGATATCTTCACCGCGGGATCGCTTCCAGGCCGGATGCTTTTTCGTGCTGCGCAAAGCTTCTGCAGATGTCGGATCCCTCAAGGATTGATGATGCGGGGGATTTTTACAATATGCTCGGCTGGGCATTTGCAAGGGGGAAAGGGAAGCCCTCGTCCCGGTATGACCGTCCAGGCAAGGTGTTTGCCTGCTGCGCTGCGGCAGCGATCTACGCAAGGAGTGTGTTTGACGAGATCGGCCTGTTTGATGAGCGGCATTTCGCCTACCTGGAGGACATTGACGTTGGGTACCGGGCGATGCGGGCCGGTTACGAAAACTGGTATCTTCCGCAGGCGGTCGTTTACCATGCAGGATCTGCGACGAGCGGCAGCAGGCACAATGCGTTCAAGGTCAGGCTGGCCGCACGCAACAGCATTTTCCTGGTGAGAAAGAATATGAGGCCGGCGCAGATCGTCCTTAACCTGCCCTTTTTTGCGGCCGGGTGCCTGATCAAATGGGCTTATTTTCAGCGAAAGGGACTGGGAGGGGCTTATGCCGGCGGCTTAAGGGAAGGCCTTCGCCTTGCCCGGCGGATGGAAGAAGCGCCGGTAAGGAGCCTGGGGACGGATCTGAAGCTGCAGCTGTGGATGCTTTTGGGCGTTTTTGTGCAGATGGCCTGAAGGCGCGGGAACGATGACGGCAGAGGAATAATACTTTGATCAAGGATAATCAGAAGCATCTGAACAGGATACAGGTGGTGCTGGACGCGCTGATCATCGTAGCATCGTATTTGATCGCATGGTGGATCCAGTTTTCGTTTCTTGCGGACCCGAAGGCCGGAAAGCTGCCCATGCAGACCTATATGATGGCGCTTTTGTTCGTGGTTCCGGGCTACCTGCTGCTCTATGATGCCTTCCATCTGTATAAGCCGCGCCGGGTATCAGGGCGTATGCTGGAGGCGGGAAACCTGTTCCTGGCAAACATGGTAGGACTGCTCGGGTTTATTTTCGTCCTGTTCCTGGTGAAGGAGGGTGATTTCTCGAGAGGCCTGATCTTCATGTTCACGATGATCAATTTCGTCCTGACCCTGTGCGAACGCACCTTTATACGGATCGTGCTGCGGGACATCCGCTCGCGGGGAATGAACCTGAAGCATATGATTCTGGTAGGGTATTCCAGCGCGGCGGACGGATATATCGACAGGATCTTCGCGAACCCCCAGTGGGGATACCAGATCGACGGGATACTGGACGACAATTCCGATATCGGACGGCATTACCATAATGTTCCCGTGATCGGTACGACGTATGATATTGACCGCATCCTTGCGCAAAATGACCTGGATGAGATTGCAATTACCCTGGGACTGAGTGAGTACAGCAAGCTGAAGGCGATCGTCGCTGCCTGTGAGAAGAGCGGCGTGCATACCCAGTTTGTTCCTGACTATACGGATATCATCCCGTCCCGCCCATATACGGAGGATCTGTTGGGGCTTCCTGTCATCAACATCCGGTATGTGCCGCTGTCCGATACCTTCAATGCTCTGATGAAGCGGCTGATGGATATCATCGGATCGGTTCTTGCGATTATCCTGTTTTCTCCGGTCATGCTGGTCACGGCGATCGCGATCAAGAAAAGCAGCCCGGGTCCTTTGATCTTCGGGCAGGAGCGGGTGGGTCTGCATAACAGGCCGTTCCGCATGTATAAGTTCCGGTCGATGAAGGTCCAGTCCGATCACGAGGAACAGAAGGGATGGACGACGAAGAATGATCCCCGTGTCACGAAAGTTGGGAAGGTGATCCGGAAGACTTCGATCGATGAACTCCCCCAGCTGTTCAATGTGCTGAAGGGAGATATGAGCATGATCGGGCCGCGCCCGGAGCGGCCACAGTATGTGGAGAAGTTCCGGGAGGAGATTCCGCGTTACATGGTCAAGCATCAGGTCAGGCCTGGCATGACCGGATGGGCGCAGGTGAACGGTTACCGGGGGAATACGTCGATCCGGAAACGGATCGAATATGATATCTATTATATTGAGCACTGGTCAATTGCATTTGACATTAAGATCCTGATACTGACTGTATTCAAAGGTTTTATCAACCGCAACGCATATTAAAAGGGTGTCAGTGTCAGGCGGAAGAGGGAAAGATGGCCTTTCACAGAAAAGAAAAGGAGAATCCATCCAGCAGGTATTCCAGGATCGAGGAGCCCTGGCTGGATGAGGAGAAGGGAGGCGCTGCGCCGCAGATGCCGGGGGAGGTTCCCGGAGACGGGTTCGGTGTCCGGGACAGTTATTCCAGGCAGGCATCCTATGGACGGCCGGAGGGGTATTATCCGCCGGACCCTTATCAGGGCGCGGACAGGTACCAGGATAACGGTATGTACGGATCAGGCGGTCCGTATGAGGGGGGCAGTCCCTATGGCGCGGATGGCCGGAGCGACGGATATGCGGGTGATCCAAACGATGGCCGGTATGGCAGCTATCCGGATGACGGCCGGTATGGCAGCGCGCCCGGAGGCGGCTATGGCGGCTACCCGGATGAGGGCGGCTATGCCCAAGGGCCAGGCAATGACCCATATGGCGGCTACCCGGATAACGGCCGGTATGGCAGTGCGCCTGGAGACGGCGGCTATGGCGGTAATCCGGATGCCGGCAGGTATGGCGGGCCCGGCCGCAGCGGCGGGTATGGAGGCCCGGGCAGGGAGCCAGGGTACAATCAGACAGGGACAGGCGGCTATGATGGCACGCCGGCAGTCCCGACTTCAGGCAGCCGCAGCGCTGTCAGGAAGAAAAGCAAGACCGGTTTTTTTGTCAAGCTGATCCTTCTTCTGATTGCCGCTGCAGTACTGATCGCTATCTGGAGATTTTCCCGGCTGCGGCATGTATCCCTGACGGATATCGTGACGAATGCAGGAGTGACAGGCCATACGGGGTACCGGGAATTCGTGATCTATGGCGTAGATTCCAGGGAAGGAAACCTGACGAAGGAAGCGCATTCTGACACGATCATCCTGTGCAGCATGAATGAGAGTACGAAAGAGATCCGCCTGGTCAGTGTTTACCGTGATACGTACCTGGACAACACCAACGGGGAGTACCGCAAGGCGACGGAATGCTATTATTTCGGCGGTCCGTCCAGGTCGGTGAACATGCTGAACAAGAACCTGGACCTGGATCTGCATGATTACGTTACGGTTGACTTCAACGCGGTTGTAAAAGCGGTGGATCTGATCGGCGGCGTGGATGTGGAAGTGACGGAGGAGGAGCTTCCCTATATCAATGGATATCAGACGGAAAACGCGCAGGTGACGGGTGCCCAGATCACGCCTGTGGAATCTGCGGGCTATCAGCATCTCAACGGGATCCAGGCACTTGCCTACTGCAGAATCCGGTATACGGCAGGTTCCGATTACCGCCGAACCGAGAGGCAAAGAACGGTGCTTTCCCAGATCTTTGCGCAGGCGAAGAGCCAGGGGCCGGTCAAGCTGGCTCAGCTGGTGGACGCGATGCTTCCTTATATCGCGACAAGCTTTTCCAGCGCAGACCTTCTGAGCCTGGCTACCTCCTTTACACAGGGGACGCTGATGGATTCGGTGGGCTTCCCGTTTGAGCTCCAGGCAGCGAACATTGCGGCAGGAGATTGCGTCGTACCGGTCAATCTGGCACAGAATGTATCCGAGCTGCATGCGTACCTGTATCAGCAGAATGGGTATACGCCATCCGAGACCGTGCAGGCGATCTCCAATGAGATAGCGAACACCACAGGGATCTATTGAAGGTACGTCTCAGCATCAGGCGGAGACGGACCGGATACGGCCAGCTCCGAAGGAGCGTGCCGCCGCAGGCGGTTTTCCCCTGCATCCCTGGCCGGGAAGAAGGGCAAAAGGAGTGGCTATGACAGAAGCCGGAAACGGAAGACATATGGATCAGGTGACGGTTCTGATTCCGACCTTCAGGCCGGATGAACGGTTTGAAGCGCTTTTGGATCGGCTCAGCCGGCAGACGCTTCTGCCCAGGCGGGTGCTGATCATGAACACGGTGAAGGGATCCGATACCGGCATCCCTTCCAGTATGATCGATGCCTGGCAGAAGAGGTTTGAGGTTCTGTCAGTCTTTCATGTGGATAAAAAAGAATTTGATCATGGCAGAACGAGGCATCTGGGCTTTTTGTTTTCGGACACAGAGCTGGTTCTGTGCATGACGCAGGATGCGGTTCCTGCCACATCGAGGATGATCGAGCATCTGGCAGGATGCTTCGACGATCCAAAGGTTGCAGCGGCTTATGGCAGGCAGCTCGCGCGAAAGGGCAGCAGTGCACGTGAGCATTTTACCCGCAGATTTAATTATCCGGACACTTCCTTTGTGAAATCGAAGGAAGACCTGGGCCGGATGGGGGTCAAAACGTTTTTCTGTTCCGATGTATGCGCTATGTGGCGGAGGGATGTTTACTTCGCAATGGGAGGCTTTGAATATCCGGCGATTTTCAATGAGGATATGGTCCTTGCCGGAAAACTTGTCGAAAACGGATGGAAGATCGCGTACGCTGCAGATGCCCCGGTGTGGCATTCACACAGTTACAGCCCGGTTCGTCAGATGAAGCGGAACTTTGACCTTGGCGTGTCCCAGGCACAGCATCCGGAGCTGTTCGCCCGGTATCCCTCGGAGGGAGAGGGAATCAGGATGGTGAAGCAATGCGCCGCTTATCTGATCCGTTCCGGACATGCAGGGGAATTGGGACCTTTTCTGACGGACAGCGTATTCAAATATATCGGATATCGTCTTGGCAAAAACTATCGGCGCCTTCCGGGGCGCATGATCCTGAAGCTGACGGACAACCGGCAGTTCTGGGAGAAGAATGAGTGAGGGGGAAGGAACGATGGCAAAGTGGAATCCGTTTGATAAACAGATTTTAAATGCCGATCCGGATGAATTTGCCGGATCCGGGGAGGCCGGCTATGGCGTGCCCAGGGATGCGGACAGTCTGCCTGCGGCTGGTGAAGATCCGGCCCTGGCAGCATCTGAAGATCCGGCCAGGGCGGTGCCGGGCGGTCAGGGTACAAATGGATCCGGGAGCTTTGCCATGCCGGATCAAAGATCCGCAGAAGGACCGCAGGACGTTCATGAGACTGCAGCGGGCGCACCGGCAGGTGATATGAACGGAGAAGTCCAGCCTGCCGGAGGAAACGAAACGAACAACGCGATTCCCTCCGGACAGGAGCAGGGATGGAACGCTGCAGCGCCGGGTCAGGAAGCATCCGGAACGAACAACGCGATTCCCTCCGGGCAGGAGCAGGGATGGAACGCTGCAGCGCCGGGTCAGGAAGCATCCGGAACGAACAACGCGATTCCTTTCGGGCAGGATCCTGGAATGAGCGGCCAGAGTGCCGGCTCCACACAGAGCAGCCCACCGGAACCGGGTGCTTCTGTTCCTCCGGACACAGGCGGAATGAACGCTTTTGGCGGGGGCAGACATGATTTTGAAGATGATGAGCCGAAGTATGATACACAGACGGGTGAGCGGCTTGATAAGCCGAAGAAAAAGCTGCCCGCGATGCTGCTGACCGCTGCAGTCAGTATCGTTGCGGTCGCTGCATTTGTCTACGCAATCAAACCGGGATCGCTGCCTTCCCGGAAGGAATGGGATGGGAAGGAGCCGACAGAGACGGAGACGCGTCTTGCGGTTGCCCGCCAGGAGTCTGAATCACAGTCATCCGCCGGTGCTAAGGCGCAGACAGGTGATCCGGAGAATAAGGCAAATTCAAAGGCACAGACAGAGAATGCAGCTAAAACGGAAGCTCAGTCAAAATCAGGGGAACAAGAAACGTCTCAGGGGATGACACAGAAGACAGATCAGCCGCAGGAGGAGACGCAGGCCCAGGCGAGCCTGAAAGCCCAGGCGGAAACAAAGTCGGAAACGGAGCGGAAGGCAAAGACGGAAACAAAGCCGGAAACGGAGCAGAAGCCGAAGACGGAAACAAAGCCGGAAACGGAGCAGAAGGCGAAGACGGAAACAAAGCCGGAAACGGAGCGGAAGGCGAGGACGGAAACAAAGCCAGGAACGGAGCAGAAGACCCAGGCGGAAACAAAGGCTTCGGCCAGCCTGAAAGCCCAGGCGGAGACCGAACCGCAGGCACAGACGGATATGGAGACCGAATTGCATCTCCCTCCGTTTAAGGCAGGCGGTATCACCGTCAGTGCTTCCCTCGATGTATCTGACATGGTTGAGAAGGCTATGCCCAGTGTTGTATCCGTCACCTGCTCCAGCGTCCAGACGGTTCTTGATTTCTTCTATGGACAGCAGCAGATCCGTCAGACGGATGCGGGAAGCGGCATCATTGTCCGCAGGGACGCAGATCATCTGTATATCGTGACCGATGCAAGCATCGTGAACGATGCGCAGGAGATCACGGTTGGCTTCTGCGTGGAAAAGGATCAGACGAAGGAGCTGGCTGACGATGATACCTTTGCCCCGGCCAGTCTGCTTGGAATCGACAAGGACAGCATGCTGGCAGTGATCAAGGTTCCGCTGGATGAGATCCATGAAACTGTGCAATCCCTGGTCGGGGAGGCGGCACTGGGAGATTCGGACAGCCTGCGGGTCGGCGAGCGTGCCATCGCGATCGGAAATGCGATGGGAAGAGGACTGTCCGTCACCCAGGGTATCATTTCCGCAGTCAACCGTCCCATGCGATATGGATCGGGTGTCCATTCCTTTATCCAGACAGATGCATCGATCAATTACGGGAATTATGGCGGTGCCCTCCTGAACGAGGATGGTGAGGTGATCGGGATCAACGCAGGAAAGGTGACTGAACATGCGAGTGAGGGCATGGGATACGCATTCCCGATCAATGACGCAAAGGGAGTCATCAGCAGGATGGTGGAGGGCAGCGAAACTTTGTCTGATGGCGCGAAGGAGGATTCCGCCGGGACAAAGGAAGACAGGGAGCAAAAGGAAACAGAGAAGGGACAGAGGGAGACAGAGAAGGAGCAGAGAGAAACACTGGCTCTGGCACTGGCGCAGGAGGAGAGTGAGACGTCTGCATCTGATCAGGCCCAGTCCGATGCCGCGCTGAGCCCTGCTGAGCCGCAGGCCGGGGAGCAGTCTCAGACAGAAGATGGGCATCCGAAAGAGGGGCAGGCTCAGACAGAAGGCCAGGCACAGAAGCCAGGCCAGCTTCAGACAGAGGGACTGGACGCTGCTCCATCCCATGGCCAGCTGGGAGTCCAGGTGGGCGAGTTTTCCAAGGAAGATCAGATCATTTACCGTATCCCTGCCGGCGTTGTCGTGGCAGAGGTGATGAATGGATCCGGCGCTCAGGCGGCAGGCCTTGCAGCCGGGGATCTGATTACAAAGATCAATGAGACACCGGTAGCGTCTGTGGTCCAGCTGAAGGATGCTCTTTCGGGTTTCCGCGCCGGAGACAAGGTCAGCGTCTCATTCCTGAGGCCGGATGAAGAGGGCATTTACAGGGAGGAAAACCAGGCAGCTGTCACCGTGACGCTGCAATGATAAGGATCTGTCGTTGCAATAACATGGCCGATGCAGGCCTTCAATGATTTGCCGCGTTGCGGCAGCGGTATGGAGAAATTGGATGGACGATATTACAAAATCCGAAGAAAAGAATGAAAACAGACCCGGCAGCGACGGTTCAGAGCACAAGGATGACAAATATGAGAAAATTTGCTTCATGTGCCGCCGTTCAGAGAGCCAGGCCGGAAAAATGATCAGCCTTCCGGGCCAGATCACAGTGTGCCAGGACTGCATGCAGAAATCATTTGACGCAATGAATGATCCTCAGATCCGGAATATGCTGAATCTGCAGAATTTTACGGGGATGAAGAACTTTCCCGACATGGGAATGATCAACCTTGATTACATCAGAGAGCAGATGAAACCCCCGAAAGGGGTGAAGAAGCCTGAAGCAGCCAAAGAAGAGAAGAAGGCGCAAAAAGCTGTGTTTGATATCCGCTCGCTCCCTGCACCGCACAAGATCAAGGCAGCGCTCGATGACTATGTGATCGGCCAGGAATACGCGAAGAAAGTGATCTCAGTGGCAGTCTATAACCACTATAAGCGCGTGAAGACCGATACCAACTCATTTGAAGACATCGAGATCGAGAAGTCAAACATGCTGATGATCGGCCCGACAGGAAGCGGCAAGACATATCTTGTGAAAACACTCTCCAGGCTTCTGGATGTTCCCCTTGCGCTCGCGGATGCGACAGCGCTGACAGAGGCGGGATATATCGGAGATGATGTGGAGAGCGTTCTGAGCAAACTTTTGTCCGCGGCGGATAACGATGTTGAGAAGGCGCAGAACGGAATTGTCTTCATTGACGAGATCGATAAGCTGGCCAAGAAGCAGAATACCAATCAAAGAGATGTCAGCGGAGAGTCCGTGCAGCAGGGGCTTTTGAAGCTTCTGGAAGGTTCCGATGTGGAGGTTCCGGTGGGTGCCACCAGCAAGAATGCGATGGTGCCGATGACCACAATCAACACAAAAAATATTCTGTTCATCTGCGGAGGGGCTTTTCCGGGGATCGAGGATATTATCAAGACCAGGCTTACCAGTTCTTCCGCCATGGGGTTTGAATCCAGGCTGAAGGATTTTTATGACGATGACCCTGACATCCTGACAAAGGTGACAACCCAGGATCTGAGAGATTACGGGATGATCCCGGAATTCATCGGAAGGCTTCCCATGGTATTTGCGCTTAGGAAGCTTGACCGTGATATGCTGGTACGGATCCTGAAGGAACCTAAGAATGCGATTCTGAAACAGTATCAGAAGCTTCTGGAGCTGGATGAGGTCAGGCTGGAGTTTGATGACGGATCCCTGGAGGCGATCGCGGATCAGGCTCTTTCCCGTGATACCGGCGCGAGGGCGCTTCGGTCAGTTATCGAAGAGTTTATGCTGGATATCATGTATGAGATCCCCAAAGACGACAATATCGGAAAGGTGCTCATCACGCGGGAATACATTGAGCATACAGGCGGACCTGTGGTCACGATGCGCGGCATCAACAGCGCATTGCTGACCGGACCCGAAGCATAGAAAGATCAGTGGTGAAAGGGAGCAGGACATTTTATGAGTGAAAAAGACCCACAGGCTATTTTTCTGGAAACACTTCGGAAACTGGTTGAAAAAGCGAAGAACAATAAAGGAACGATCGATATCGATGAGATTTCGGTTGCCTTTGAAGGCATGAATCTTCCGGTGGATGATATCGAGGGCATCTATGATTATCTGAAGGGCCAGAATATTATCATCACGCAGGGGAGCGGCCCCGGGGAGGATTCGGCAAGGGACGGCATGCAGACGCATTCAGATGATGATATCCTGATCGATCCGGGTGATGACCTGCTGGAGGATGAGGACGGAGCCCTTGAGGAGATCGGAGAGGTGGAAGAAGTCCGCATTGAAGAGACCTCAGAGGTACTGGAAGGCGTCTCAACGGAAGATCCCGTCCGCATGTACCTCAAGGAGATCGGAAATGTGCCTCTTCTGACATCCGATCAGGAGGTAGACCTCGCCATGCGCGTGGAAGCGGGGGACACCGAGGCAAAGAGAGCCCTGACGGAGGCGAACCTTCGTCTTGTCGTTTCCATCGCGAAGAAATATGTTGGACGCGGCATGCCTTTCCTGGATCTGATTCAGGAAGGAAACATGGGCCTGATGAAGGCCGTGGATAAATTCGACTATACCAAGGGCTATAAGTTTTCAACCTACGCAACCTGGTGGATCCGCCAGGCGATCACGAGGGGGATCGCGGATACCGGGCGTACGATCCGTGTACCGGTGCATATGGTGGAAACGATCAACAAGACCTTGCGTATGACACGTCAGCTTTTGCAGGAGCTGGGCAGGGAACCGACCCCAGAGGAGGTGGCGGATCGCCTTGGCGTTCCGGCCGCAAGGGTGCGGGAGGTCCTGAAGATCTCCAGGGATCCGGTGTCACTGGATACGCCCATCGGAGAGGAGGACGATTCCCATCTGGGAGACTTTATAGAAGACGATACGGCGCTCTCCCCGGCGGACAGCGCGACGTTTTCCATGCTCCGTGAGGAGCTGGCCAATGCGCTGGAGTCCCTGACCGACAGGGAGCGCCAGGTTGTGAAGCTGCGCTTTGGACTGGAAGACGGACGGGCCAGGACACTGGAAGAGGTTGGAAAGGAATTTAACGTAACCAGGGAACGTATCCGCCAGATCGAGGCAAAGGCACTCAGAAAGCTCAGGCATCCCAGCCGTTCCAAGCGTCTGAAGGATTTCCTGAACTGACAGGTAACTGATCAGAACCTGTTCTGATCAGTTACGTATCGGGCGATGCTCCGCATCCTGAATTGCCTGATGCCACTTAGTGTACACTTTCATACGCCCTCAGCAGCAAGTGCTTCAGGCTGTCCTGAACAGTTACACTGACAGATCCTTGATATCAATGGTAAGGATGGATGAATGAAATGAAAAGCTACGGGGAAGTGGTCAGGTACCTGATGGAGCTTCCTCTGTTTACAAAAAAAAACGAACCGGCCAACACAAGGCATCTGATGGAGCTTCTGGGACACCCTGAGGAGCGGTTCAAGGTGATCCATATAGCGGGAACCAATGGAAAAGGCAGCACATGCGCCTTTCTCGCACGCATTTTCCAGGAGACAGGGCTCAAAACGGGGCTGTTCACGTCGCCGCACCTGGTCCGGATCAATGAGCGGATGCAGATCAATGGGCGCATGATCCCGGATGAGGATTTCCGGAAGGCATTTTGGCGTGTCTCACATGCTGTCAGCATCCTGAAGGAGGAAGGCGGACAGGAGCCGACCTATTTTGAATCACTGTTTGCCATGGCCATGTGCTGGTTCGAGGAACAGAAGATCGATCTTCTGATTTGTGAGACCGGGCTGGGCGGAAGGCTGGACGCGACCAATACGATCAGGAGTGCTGAGGCTGAGGTCATCACCTCGATTGGCCTGGATCATACGAAATACCTTGGGGATACCGTGGAACAGATCGCCTCTGAGAAGGCAGGGATCATCCGGAAGGGGGTGCCCTGTATCTACAGCGCGAAGGATCCTGCCAGCGCCGGCGTGATCCGGGAAACATGTATGCGGATGAAAGCAATCCCCGTTCCCCTGGAGAAGGAAGCATACCGGATCCTGGAAAGAACGGAGGGAGCCATCAAGGTCAGGCTCACCATGCAGGATGGGCGTGCGCTGGATCTGGCAGTGCCCTTCAACGCGGCATATCAGGCTGAAAATGCATGCCTGGCCGCGCTGTGCGCGCTTTCTCTGGGAGTGAAGGAGGAAGCGGTGAAAAGCGCCGTCGCGCATACGAAGTGGCCGGGACGCATGGAACAGATCCATAAGGATGTGTACCTGGACGGAGCGCATAATCCGGACGGGATACGGGAGATCGCGCGGGAGATCCGGCGGACCGCCCGGACAAGGAAGGTGCACCTTCTGACTGCCGTTGTGTCGGACAAGGATCATGGGGAGATGGTACGCGAGCTTTGCGATGGCGTGCGGTATGAGAGCATCATCGTGACAACGGCAGGAGGCGGCAGGAAGCTGGATCCTCAGATACTGGCAGGGGAATTTCTTGCATCCGGCCAGGGCAGCGTTATGTGTGTGCAGGATGCAAGGCAGGCCTACGAGACAGCCTGCCGTAATAAGGGGGATGGAGTCCTTTTCTGCGTGGGCTCCCTGTATCTGATCGGAGAAATACAATATGCTGAACTATGAAGAGGAACTGAAGAAATTCCATCCGAGCATGGATGTGAATGAGGCGGAGGACGCGATCTACAGCCGTGACCTCACTGATGTGACGGATATCCTCAAAGAAATGATGCGTGACGAGAAGGAGCGTAAGAAAAAGGGCAGGAGCGGAAAATGAAGTGCATCTACTGCGGGGCATCCGCACAGTCAGAGGAATACTGCCGGATCTGCGGAGCAGACCTGACGCTCCCGAGGAGGATCATCCGGATCTCCAATCTTCTGTATAACCAGGGTCTTGAGAAGGCACAGGTCAGGGATCTGTCGGGCGCGATCTCCTGCCTGAAGCGGTCTTTGAAATTCAACAAAGAGAATACAGATGCCCGGAACCTTCTGGGATTATGCTATTTTGAGACCGGTGAGGTGGTCAATGCCCTTGTGGAGTGGGTCATCAGCAATAACCTGAAGGGTACAGACAACCTGGCATCCGGCTATATCAAGGCACTTCAGGGCTCCAAGATGAGGCTTGACCAGTACAACACGGCGATCCGCAAGTATAACCAGAGCCTGACCTACCTGAAACAGGGGAATGAGGATATGGCTCTGATCCAGCTTAGGAAGGTCGTCAGCCAGAATCCGAAATTCGTGCGCGCCCATCAGCTGCTTGCCCTTGGATACATGCATACGGATCAGTGGGAGAGGGCAAGAGGACTGCTCAGAAAGGCAGCGCGCATTGACAATACCAACACAACGACGCTCCGCTTCCTCACGGAGGTGGAGGAGGTGACAGGGAAGACCTCGTTGTTCGGGCGCCGCCAAAGGCCCAAAGTAGAGCGCAGTTCGCCCCTTGCGGAGGATATGCCTCCGGAAAAGCCCAGGGAGATCTCCCTCAGGTATGTGAGCGGGAACGATGTAATCATCGCCCCTACCACATTCCGCGACAGCTCCACCGTGGCAACCTTTATCAATATCATGCTGGGCATCCTGCTGGGGGCCGCGATCGTCTGGTTCCTGACCGTCCCGGCGATCCGGCAGGGGGCAAATGACAAGGCAAACAAGCAGGTGGCGGACGCGAACACGTCCCTTGCCACCATTACGGCGACCATTCAGGACATGCAGGATGAAGTCGATACCGCGAATGCGAATATAGAAACTGCCAAAAAGGAAGCACAGACTGCCAATGACCGTGTCAACTCCTATACGGAGCTTCTGAAGGTGGCGGATCTTTATGTGAAGGGCGACCAGACCAAAACGGTAGAGGCGCTGGGCAAACTGAAGGGAGAGGACTTCGACGCGGAAGGAAAACAGCTGTATGATGACCTGACTGCCATGGTCGGGGATGCATTGTTCAACCAGTATTATACAGAGGGCACCACCGCATATGTGGCAGGCAACTATGAGGAAGCGGCAAAACAGCTCCAGATGGCCATTGATTCGGATGAGACCGGAAAGAGCGACCGATACTATGACGCGCTGTATTACCTTGGTTTTGCATACCTGAACGCGGGAGACAGCCAGAGAGCGGATGAGGTCTTCCAGGATTTCTCGAATCGTTATCCGGATTCCGCCGCGATGGTAGCCCCATACATGGGAAGCGGTTCGAACCAGGGCACATCCGGCCAGTCCGCGTCCCAGGGCGCGGCTTCCATGGATGCAAACGGCGCTGCGGCACCGTCTTCCGGCGCATCCTCCGGCGCATCCTCCGGCGCATCCTCCGGTACGTCCTCCGGAACTTCCGCCGGTACACAGACACAAAACGATATTGAGATATATTCAGGCACAAACCAGAGTTCGAATGCCATTGCATGGACGGATCCGACAACCGGGCAGGGATATGATATGTATGGAAATCCGGTATACACGAGCGGCAGTGGAACCTCCACTCCGCAGATTGCATGGACGGATCCGACAACCGGGCAGGGATATGATATGTATGGAAATCCGGTATACACGAGCGGCAGTGGAACCTCCACTCCTCAGATTGCATGGACGGATCCCACAACCGGGCAGGGATACGATATGTATGGGAACCCAGTGTATCAGTAAGGAGCTGCAGGCAAAGGTCACTGTTCAGGACAGGTTCTGAACAGCTGTCTGCGCAGAGCGTTTGTTATATGTCATCCTCCTGCCAGTGGGGCGCGGCCTGTAACGATGGTTTCAGCTCCTGGAACAGGAACGGAAAATGAACGATTACAACAGACAGAACATCAATTTGCTTAGGGAGGCGGTTCCTGCCTCCTTTACGAAGGAACAGCTGGCCGCAGGCGTCAAGGTGCCGCCTGTGGTCGAGCAGGATCTGCGCAGGATCATCAGTGACCGGCTGGAGCAGTGCGGCCTGTACTACAGGTGCTTTTCCAGGATAAAGACCGCCCAGTCCATGGCGCGTAAGTTTGAACTGAAGGATCTGAGCGAGGAGCATAAGCTGCAGGATCTGATCGGCGTCAGGATCAACCTATATTTCGATGATGACGTGGATATCTGCAGGGACATCATGGCGCAGACCTTCGATGTGATCGAATGGTCGACCTCCAAGCGCAGCGAGGATGAGTTCAAGCCGGCGAAGCTCAACGGCGTGTTCCGGCTGCCGGAGTATCTGAAGTCGGAGATCTCCCCCCGGACATGGGACATGTGTATCGATGATACCTTTGAGATCCAGATCAAAACCATGTTTTTTGAGGGCTGGCATGAGGTCGAGCATGACATGAGGTACAAGGGAGAGGAGCTGTGGAGCCATTATCCTGGCTTCTCCCGCTACTTCAATTCGATCCTTGCGACCCTGGAGCTGTGCGATAAGTCGATGGTGACCCTGTTCGAGGACCTGGGGCATGCGCTTTACAAGTCCGGGCGTTGGAGTGACATGATCAAGAGCCATTTCCGCCTGAAGCTTGGGGAGGCGCAGCTCTATCCGGAAGTAGAGCAGATCCTGAATGAGGATATGATCCGCTCGGATAACCTGGCGAAGCAGATCTTCCGCACCCCCAGACAGATCCTGATCGGGCAGCTTTTGTCGCGCACCCGCCATGTCCCCATCAATGTCAACACGATCATTGCGCTGTTGAATGAGAGCGTCTTTCATGATGAGAGACTGACGGAGGTGTTCCGTCAGACGGATGTCTTCAATGATGGACGGGAAGACTCAGAGACCGAAGCCCGGCATTATGAGCTCCGTCCCATGAGGCGCATGGTTGCGTTCCAGATGAAGACGCGGGTGGATGGAAGTAGGCTGAAGATGGAGGGGGAACCCTCCGCGGAGCTTGTGTTTGCCCAGTGCGCGAAGATGATCTGGAAATGGATCCAGTCGAAGTATGGTGTCCTGTTCCGGAGCATGCCGGAGGAGGTGCAGTCTTACCATGCGGATCTTCTGGCATACCATGTCACGGTAAAGTACCATCCGGAGCGGCATGTGATGAAGGTGCATGTCCGTCATATGGATCCGGAGGTGGGAGGAAGGATCTGGTATTCTGAAGCGCAGCTGAGCGAGGTCGGGGGCACGGGAATCTGGCTGAAGGTCCTGAACGGGTACGCAGAGCCGGAACGCAGAGATTCCGCGACGGTGGAACGGCAGTCGACCTACTTCTCCTATCCGGGCTTTTATAAGAATATCGTGGATACCATCGGCGTATACAGCGCGATCCCCTGCTCAGGGAGGAGAAGGATCCTGCGGCTGGAGGACGCGCCTGAGATCGCCCGGGCGATTTCGGATCCGGAGCGGCAGTTCCCCATTGTCCTGATCATTTCGAAGGAGGACGGGAACGGACTCATGGACGAGAGCTGGCTGATGCAGTTCCGGGTCTCCGATTTCACCAGGACGGTATGGCGGTATGCGCATGTGCTGTGCTGTTATGAGCCGACAGGGAGGAAGATCCTGGAGCTTGCGGGGGATGTACGCTTTTCTTCCGAGCCTCAGGTTCCGAGGTTTTATATATACTGGCCGGACGGGACGCAGGACGATTACAGCGCGGCGGATATCCGGAACTGTTCCTTTGGACGCCACCTGGAGGCACGCGGAGATGCCCGGACTTATGACATCGTGCATGGCGGGCAGGCATTCTACCACCGGATCGTGACGGACCTTCGGGACTGGAACGTGAACGCGAATATGTGGGAAGGCTTCCAGCTGGATGTGCTGACGGACATCCCGGACTGAGACACAAGAGACTGGTTCCTTAAAAGCTTATATAAAAACACTGACAAGAAGAGACGGCTGGCGTTATAATGAAGATAGCCGGTAACTGTTCAGGACAGCCCGAAGCACTTGCTGCTGAGGGCGTATGAAAGTGTATATTAAGTGGCATCGGGCGATTCAGGATGCGAAGCATCGCCCGATGCGTAACTGTTCAGAACAGGTTCTGAACAGTTACGATAGCCGTTCGTGAAGCGGGATCATAATGGTCTCGCTTTTTTTCATAGGGAGACGCGCAGATTAAGCTTCTGGAAAATAGTGGCATGATATCATGCTGACATCCATGAGCTCCTTTGACGGTGGGAAAAATCCATCGGTCAGGCTGTCTGAGAATTTTTACCATGGACTGGTGCTGGGACTGCTGGCGGAAAACAGCCGGGATTATGTGATTACATCCAACCGGGAAAGCGGCTATGGCCGGTACGATGTGGTGATGGAGCCGAAAGAGGCCGGAAAGCCGGCTGCCATACTGGAATTTAAGGTGTTCAATGCCAGACGTGGCGAGAAGACGCTGGAGGACACGGTTCAGAATGCGCTCAGGCAGATTGAAGAGAAGCAGTATGAGGCGGATCTGCTGGCCCGGGGCATTCCGGCGGAGAATATTCTGAAATACGGCTTCGCTTTCCAGGGGAAGGAATGTTTGATTCGAAAACTATGAACGTATCAGCGATTTTCGGTGCGCCTTTTGTCTGTGAGGGATTTATAGTCATAACTTGGCTGTTCTGCCAGCGGGCACGTAACAAGTCACACCCCCGCCAGCGTAACTGCCCACTTCCCGGCTGGTCAGGCTA